>NZ_DDHH01000084.1:502-55448 GCF_002338015.1 Rhizobium sp. UBA1881 | reverse complement strand
GCACGCTCATCCTGGCGCTCGCCTCGCAGATCTCGGTGCCGATGGTGCCGGTGCCGATCACCATGCAGACCTTCGCGGTGACGATGATCGGCGCGCTCTATGGCTGGCGTCTCGGCGCGGCGACGGTTCTCGCCTGGCTCGCTGAAGCAGCCATGGGCTTCCCGGTTCTGGCCGGTGGCGCCGGCGGCCTGGCGCCATTCGCCGGCCCGACGGCGGGCTATCTCGCATCCTTCCCTGTTGTCGCGGCCCTTGCCGGCTGGCTTGCCGCGCGCGGCTGGACCGGCGACGCCGTGATCCGCAGCTTCGCCGCCCACTTCGCCGCCAATATCCTGTGCCTGGCGATCGGCGGCCTGTGGCTCGCAAACCTGCTCGGCATGGAAAAGGCCTGGCTGCTCGGCGTTGCCCCCTTCATCCTGGGCGCCGTGCTGAAATCGGCGCTGGCGGCAGCCGTGCTGAAGGGTATCAGGATCTACACCGGCCGCTGAAATGACCGTTCGCCTGCGCGCCCACCACCTGCTCTGCATGCTCACCTTCGTCGGTGAAGGCTACACGCCCGCCTTCACCGAGAACTACATCCGCATCGCCCGGCGCCTGTCGTCGGGCGAGGAGATCGAGCTGGTCGACGGCCCCGACGATATCTGCGCGCCGCTGCTCTCAGGAACGGCGGCGCATTGCCACAACGAAAGCGTCGTGGTCCGCGACAGGGCGGCGGCGCAAGCCGTCGGCCGTATGCTGGGGATCGCGGTCTGGAAGGGCACTCGCATCTATCCCAACGCGGCGCTGCTGAAACGCCTGCGCCGCAATTTCGCTCTCGGCACGATCCGCAAGGCTTGCGACGAGTGCGAATGGAGCGAACTCTGCAACGATATCGCCGAGCGCGGCTTTACCGATGTACTGGTCGCGGCCAACTAGGCCGCGACTGGCGTCTCCACCGGAAACAGCGCAAGGAACTGCCGCTCGCCCTCTGGCGAAAAGATCACCGAGCGGCTGCCCGCCGTGCGCCGCGCCCAGCCCTTGTCGAAGAAATTCGCCAGCAGCGCCTTGCCGAGGCTGCCGGCCAAATGCGCCCGCCGCTCGCTCCAATCCAGGCAAGAGCGGCAGAGCGGCCGCCGCGATGCCTTGAGGTCGGCGACATTAATCCCGATGCACTGGAACGTCTCCTCGCCCTTCGCCGTCAGCGCCAACCCGTCGCCCACGGCATCGATCGCGCCCTTGGCGACGAGGCTATCCAGCATCCGCACCCCGTAATCGCCGGCAAGATGGTCGTAGCAGATCCGCGCCTTGCGCAGCGCCGGCTCCTTCGGTCCGGGCTGGTGGCGCAGATGTCCACGGCTCGCGGCAAAACCCATCATGCTTTCGATCAGCCGAGCCACCGTCTCGTCGGCAAGCGTGAAATAGCGATGCCGCCCCTGCTTGCGGGGAAGGAGCAGCCCGCCGGCCTCGAGCTTGGCGAGATGCGCGCTCGCCGTCTGCAGTGTGATGCCGCCGACCGCGGCGAGCTCGGTCGCGGTCAGCGCCTTGCCACCCGTCAGCGCGGCCAGCATGTTGGCGCGGGCGGGGTCGCCGATCAGCGCGCCGATCTGGGCGATATCAGGTCCTTCCTTCACGGCTCACCTCCTCAGGATGTCATCTTCCATACTTCGACCGTAGCCGAAGCATCTCCGTCTCGCAACATGGCAAAACCATTCTGCAACCAAGGAGAAAGAGTGATGATCACCTGCTTCATCCGCTACGAAATCGACTCGTTCAAGAAGGATGCCTTCGCCGAATACGCGCGCAACTGGGGCCAGGCCATCCCCCGCAACGGCGCCGACCTCATCGGCTATTTCGCCCCGCATGAGGGTTCCGCGACCACGGCCTACGGCGTCTACAACATCGAAAGCCTTGCCGCCTACGAAGCCTACCGCGCCCGCCTTGCCGCCGATCCGCTTGGCCGCGAGAACTATGAATTCGCAAGACGCGAACGCTTCATCCTCAAGGAGGACCGCATCTTCCTGAAGAACGTCTCGCTCCCCCACGTCGCAAAGGTGCTGCCATGATCGCCGTCATCTTCGAAGTCCTGCCCTATATGGGCGAGCGCCACACCTATCTCGACCTTGCCGGCGAACTGCGCGCCGAGCTTGAGAAGATGGACGGCTTCATCTCAATCGAGCGCTTCGAAAGCCTGACGATGCGCGGCAAGCTGCTCTCGCTCTCCTTCTGGCGCGACGAGGAAGCAGTCAAACGCTGGCGCAACCTAGAATGCCACCGCGCCGCCCAGGCCGCCGGCCGCGGCGGCATTTTCGCCGATTACCGCCTGCGCATCGGCCATGTCGTGCGTGATTACGGGATGAACGAGCGGGACGAGGCGCCGGCAGATAGCCGGGCGGTGCATGATGTGGTGAGGTAATTCACGTGCGCTTGGTGGCCTGCAGTCGCTGCATTTGGCGGCTGTCTTCGAGATGTTGCAGCAGGTCCTGGAACCACCCTTTCGGCAGCGCGCCGATCACACAGCTGTCGAGATTGGGCCTGTCCGAAAGCCAGGAGGCAGGGCGCAGATCGGCGCCCGCCCACACGAAGACGTTCAGCTGATCGGTGTAGATCCAGGAGGGGCTGTCATCGAGTCCCAAATGCCTCTTCAGCTTTATCGGCACTTCAACAGCGCGTTGTGTGTCGGAAGGAGCGCTATGAGACATGCCCAGCGCGTAGGTCAGGATTTCGTTGTCACCTTGATCGCGGGCAAAGACGATCGCGGCCGGATAGACCTTGAAGCCATCCTCCCGATACTGGCTCTGTGAGCGCCACAGGAACTCGTAGGCGACCAGGCATCCTACGGGCGGACGAGGCGGTATCTTCAAGGGATCAGCTCGGCCGCTTCGAAGGGCTGAGCTTTCCATCCTCATCAAGATCGTCAAGTTCGTAAGTCGCGTCGGTTTCAAAGCGCGCATTGCGGATCAGCCGAATTTCTTCGTCGGTCAACTCTCCCGCGAGAATGCTCTTCCGGGACGGTTGCTTTCCTGAGCTTTCGGCTGCCTTGGTCGATCGCATCGCGTGTTCGCTCCTCAGAATTCAATCATAGGCAATGGCCCGCAAACCGGCAAGTGGGTGCCCCATGGCGCGGGCTGGCGATTTTATTTTCCCGAAATCGTACCCCGGTTCAGGCTTTGGTAACCAAGATGAGTAACCATAACAGACAGTAAAGAGCGTAATGTGTATGAGCGAGTTAAAAGATGGCGTCTGTATTTCCGCTTGCCGATCTCAAGGCCTCCGCAAAGCCGGATTCCTGGATCGACACGATCATCAAGGGCGATTGCGTTGCCGCTCTTGAAGCCCTCCCGACCCATTCCGTAGACGTCATTTTCGCCGATCCGCCCTATAACCTGCAGCTCGGCGGCAATCTGCATCGTCCCGATCAGTCGCTGGTCGATGCGGTCGATGACGAATGGGACCAGTTCGCCTCCTTCGAAGCCTATGATGCCTTCACCCGAGCCTGGCTGCTCGCCTGCCGCCGCGTGCTGAAGCCGACCGGCACGCTCTGGGTCATCGGTTCCTATCACAACATCTTCCGCGTCGGCGCGACGCTGCAGGATCTGAATTTCTGGATCTTGAACGACATCGTCTGGCGCAAGACCAACCCGATGCCGAACTTCAAGGGCCGTCGCTTCCAGAACGCCCATGAGACGATGATCTGGGCGAGCCCGAACGCCAAGGCCAAGGGCTACACCTTCAACTACGATGCGCTGAAGGCCTCCAACGACGACGTGCAAATGCGCTCCGACTGGCTGTTCCCGATCTGCAACGGCCACGAGCGCCTGAAGGGCGAGGACGGCAAGAAGGTGCATCCGACGCAGAAGCCGGAAGCGCTGCTTGCCCGCGTCATCATGGCCTCGTCAAAGCCAGGCGACATCATCCTCGACCCGTTCTTCGGCTCGGGCACGACGGGCGCCGTCGCCAAGCGCCTCGGCCGCCACTTCGTCGGCATCGAGCGCGAGCAGGATTACATCGACGCGGCGTCCGCCCGCATCGAGGCCGTCGAGCCGCTCGGCAAGGCGGAGCTGACTGTCATGACCGGCAAGAAGCAGGAGGTCCGCGTGGCCTTCAACACGCTGGTCGAAAGCGGCCTGATCAAGCCCGGCCAGGTGCTGACCGACGCCAAGCGTCGCTATAGCGCGATCGTTCGCGCCGACGGCACGGTTACGGCTGGCGGCGAGGCGGGTTCGATCCATAGAATGGGCGCAAAGGTCCAGGGTTTCGACGCATGCAACGGATGGACATTCTGGCACTTCGACGATGGGCAATCCCTGCGCCCGATCGACGATCTCAGGGCCGTCATCCGCAGTGATCTGGCAAACGCGGGCTGATCCGCGAAAGGCCCGATCGAGACTGCCGTCGACCGGTTTTTGTACCTCCAGTTGCGGAAGACGGCAAAAGGCGCCCGGGATCATACCCCGGGCGTCTTCAGTTCTGGACTTCCGAGAAAAACAAAAGACGCCCGGATCGCTCCGAGCGTCTTTTCAGTTTTCAGCTTTGTCATCTAGCGGCGCAGCAACGCCGTCCGCTCTTCGTCCTCGTCGCGCTGGCGCCCGCCGATCGCGGCGGCGACACTGGCGATGAAGGCGCCGACGAACAGCGACAGCGCGCCGAACAGGGCAACCGCCGAAGCCGTCTTGCGGGCGTTATCCGCAGCTTCCTTGGCGGCAAGCTTGGCGTCGTCGATGCGCTTCATGACGGCGTCGACGCGTGCCTTGGCATCGGTCGCGGACAGGCCGGTGCGGGCAGCAACCACCTGCTCGACAAAGGCCTGGTCATCGGCCGAAAGCTTGCCGTCGACAATGCCGTTCACCAGCACGCGCGTCACCTGGGCATTGACCGCTTCGTCGCTCTGGTTGCCGGCCGCCGGCGCCGTGTTGGCGGGGCGCAGCAAGGCGTCGGTAAAGTAGGCCGGCGAGAAACCGCTCGTGCCATCGCTGGCGCTGACAGCCGCCCCGGCACCCGCGGCGCCGACCGTACCCACCGCTGTCGCGGTGGCCTGCGTGCCGGTGCTGATCACCGACGACAGCGCCGATCCCAGCAATCCGGCAACGACCACTGTTGCCAGCGCCCAGGAGAGGAAACCATGCGCGGTATCGCGGAAGAAGACCTCGTAGGTGTGGACACCGACCCATTTGGTGCGCAACCGGCCGGTCAGATAACCGCCGAGTGCGGCCGAAACCCATTGCACGACGATCAGCCAGATCGCGGCCGTTGCGCCGATCGTGGTCAGCGAGGCGTTGTCATGCGACCAGGGCGATACCATGGTCAGGCCAAGGCCTGAGCCGATCAGGATGAAGATCAGCGAGATCGCGGTCGCGGCCAGCGTGCCGGCGATGATCGGCCCCCAGCTGACGGCGGGAGCCGATGATTCCAGTGGTGCATCGGTCACCACGGTGGAGGAGGTAAAGGACATCGCCGACCCCCTAGTGCCAGAACAGCAGGATGATCAGGATCAGCGGAATCGGAACGCCCAGAAACCACAGCAAGATACCTCTACCCATCATAACCTCCCGTCAGCACGGCTGACTTATCGTTTGCTCAAAACCGCGTCATGCGCGGGTCCTCACAAAACCGTCAACGGCGCTGATTGTTCCTAAGGCGATGAGAGATTTACGGTTTCTCTTCGCGCCGGGAGGGAGGCCTGGAAGCTTCTCCGGCTTAGAAGTCCCGATAATCCTTCACATCCACCCGCGTCACACGTCCCTCCTCGTTGAAGGTGATCGTCTCCTCGCCCTCGCGCACCAGCGGCTTGCCGGTCTTGCTGTGGGTGGCGCGCACCGACCATACGGCGCGCCCGGCATAGGGGCTGACGCGCTCGACAAGCGTGTTGAAGGCCGTCTGGTCGGGATAGTCGTCGAAATATTTGCGGAACGCCGTCATGATCTCGTCGCGGCCCGAAAGACTGCCGACGCCGTTCGAGACATAGGTCGCGTCCTCGGCGAAATAGTCCTCGATCATCTGGTAGTCGAGCCTGTTGATCGCATCGTGAAACAGGGTGATTTCCTTGACTGGATCGAATGCCATGGTCAGACCCTCACGCCGCGTTCTGCAAGATCGGCGCGCAGCTGCTCGGCGCCGGTGAAGAGCACCGCGTCCCATCCCGCCTTCTTGGCGCCTTCGATGTTGGGCGCCGAATCGTCGATGAAGATCGTCGTTGCCGGATTGAGGCCGAAGCTCGCTGTGTGCGCTTCGTAGATCGCGATATCAGGCTTGATCAGGCCGATATCGCCCGAGACGGTGACGCCGCGCGGCTTGGTGAGGAAGGGGAAGCGCGCTTGAGCTTCGCGGAACGTGTCGGAGGCGAAGTTGGTCAGCATCGTCACGTCGCGGCCCTCGGCGATCAGCCCTTCCATGATGGCGACACTGTCGTCGTAGGAGTGCGATACCATCTCGTGCCAGTGCTTGCGGAAGGCGCGGATGTGTTCCGCGCGATCGGGATGCGTTTCGATCAAAAGCGCCTCGGCATCCGCCCATGTGCGGCCGCGATCCTGCTCGATGTTCCAGTCGTGGGTGCAGACATTGTCGAAGAACCACTGCCGCTCGGCTGCATCCGGAATGATGCGGCTGAAGGGAATGTTCGGATCGTAATGGATAAGAACTTTCCCGATATCGAAAACGATATGATCAATAGGCATTTATCCGTCCTTGGACTGTTGAAACGCGCGTGGAATAGCCGTTGTGATCGCTTTTTTCATGACTGTGGGCAATGCCTGCGCGTCAAGATTTGTAACCGGCTCCCACCATCCGTCATCCCGTTCGATTCTGTCGGGGATCGCCACGCGCCAGATCGATAGCCTGAGCTCGAAATGGGTGAAGACATGGGTGACGATGCCCGATGGCTGCCAGTCGGCCGCGAAGGGGGCGGCGTCCGCCGAGGTCTCGCCGTCGATCCGCGCCGTCCAACCCGTCGTCGGCACCTCGGTCATGCCGCCGAGCAACCCGCTCTCGATCCTGCGTCGCAACAGCACTTCGCCATCTGATGTCACCGCCACGAAGGCAGCACCAACGCGAACGGGCTTGGCCTTCTTGGCGGCCTTGACCGGAAAATGCTCGGGATCGTGCAGCGCCAGCGCCTCGCACGATCCGTTGAAGGGACAGAGCGCGCAGGCGGGCCGCTTCGGCGTACAGATCGTGGCGCCGAGATCCATCATCGCCTGCGCGAAATCGCCCGGCCGGTCCGCCGGCGTCAGCAGCGCCACCTTCTGCTTCATCAAGGGTTTGGCTGCAGGCAGCGGCGTCGAGATCGCATAGAGACGCGAAATCACCCGCTCGATATTGCCGTCCATCACGGCAGCCTGCCGGTTGAACGCGATCGCCGCCACCGCCGCTGCCGTATAATCGCCGATCCCCGGCAGCGCCTTCAGCCCTTCCTCCGTATCTGGAAAGATACCGCCATGATCGTATGCCACGGCCTCGGCACATTTCTTCAGGTTGCGGGCCCGCGCGTAATAGCCAAGCCCCGCCCATGCCGCCATCACGTCCTCGCTGGGTGCGGCAGCAAGATCGCCAACCGTCGGCCAGCGCGCGAGGAATTTCAGGAAATAGGCTTTGACTGCTGGAACCGTGGTCTGCTGCAGCATGACCTCGGAAAGCCACACATGATAGGGATCGGGCTTGATCCCGCGCTTTGCCATCGGCGGCGAAACGCGCCAGGGCAGGTCGCGGTGATGGCGATCGTACCAGTCGAGCAGGGGCTTTGCTGAGGGCGCGGTGGTGGTCTTTAAGGTCATCATTTGCCGTGCGGAGGGGACGTGCCCTATACTTGGCGAAGCATTGCCGCCCGATCAAGGCGGCGGCGCCCGATAGCGGCGGCATCCAAAGGTTTCCATGAGTTATCCACGCAAAGGTGAAAAACAGATCTCCGAACTGGCCAACGGCCTGATCGACCCCGTGCTCGCCAAGCGCGCCGGCATCAACACCGCGCTGCTCGGCTCCTGGGACGAGATCGCCGGCGAGGATTTCGCCGATTGCACCCGCCCCGAAAAGATCGCCTGGGCGCGCGGCGGCGATGACGGCAGCTTCCGCCCCGGCGTCTTGACCATCGCCTGCGAAGGCGCCCGCGCCTTGTTTCTCACGCATGCGCAGGGCGAACTCATCCAGCGCATCAACAGCTTCTTCGGCTTCTCCGCCGTCCACCAGATCCGCATCGTCCAGAAGCCGGTCTCCCAAGCCTTCAAACGCTCGCGCACCCCGCCGCCGCTGAAAGGCGAGGCGGCGCGCCGCCTGGAGGGGATGATGGAGGGCATCGACAATGAAAAACTGCGCGAGGCGGTGAAGCGGCTGGGCACGGCGGTGTTGGGGAAGAAGGGGCGCTGACGAGACATCGACGCGTACGCGTCTAGCAAGGAGGAATGCCATGCTTTCCATACTCCTGCTCGAAGAACTCGAAGAGCGACTCGAACGCCTTGCTGTACGCACAGGCCGCTCCACGACCTTTCATGTTCAAGAAGCTCTCGCCCCAATATCTGGATGATCTCGAAGACTTTTACCTCGCCGAGGAACGTCTTGAGGAGGCTCGAAAAAGCGGACGAGAAGGCATTCCCCTTGAAGAAATGATGCGTCGCTACATAAACGAAGCAATCGACGACCCGAGGCCTGATATCGATGCCGACGTTGTTTTCGATCGCATCGAGCGTCGCCACGCTGAGCGCATGAGACGCGAAGGCAAGGACTAAGCGCCGCCTTCCGTGCCAAATAAAATCAAGAGTTGCTTGCCACTCCCGCCCCTTCGTCCCATCAAGGTCACAATTGTTTGAAGAAACTCGTTCATGCGTGCCTTGTTCGCGGCCGTCAGCCGTTATATCGCACTTCCAGCCGCTACTCTCGTTTATGAGGAAATTATGCAGATGTCCGAAATGCAACTGACCAAGCGCCAGCTCCTGGGCGGCGTTGCTGCCGCGACCGCCAGCATGGCGGTCTTCAGCAGCGCCAATGCGGCTGTGGAAATTCCGAAGTCCGACGGCGATGTCGACATGGAAGCCGTGCTGAAGCCGGGCGCTCTGCCGGAAATGGTGCTGGGCAAGGACGACGCCAAGGTCACCATCGTCGAATACATGTCGATGACCTGCCCGCACTGCGCGCACTTCCACACCACCACCTTCGACGAGATCAAGAAGAAGTATGTCGACACCGGCAAGGCTCGCTTCATCATCCGCGAATTCCCCTTCGACCCGCGCGCTGCCGCAGCCTTCATGCTGGCTCGCTGCAATCCGTCCAAGCCTGAAGATCTGAGCACGCCGGAGCAGTATTTCCCGATGGTCTCGATGCTCTTCAAGCAGCAGCAGACCTGGGCCGCTGCCGAAGATGGCCGCGCCGCACTGCTGCAGATGTCCAAACTCGCTGGATTTAGTGAGGAAAGCTTCACGAAGTGCTTGACGAACCAGAAGCTGCTGGATGAAGTGAACGCGACGCGGGAACGGGGTTCAAAGGATTTCGGCGTCAACGCCACGCCGACTTTCCTCATCAACGGGAAGCGCTACTCTGGAGACATGTCGGTTGACATCATGTCGGCCCTTATCGACAGCCTGCTTTAAGCTGAGCCGTTCCTATAAGACGGGCGACGGCGGAAGCCGTGCGCCCGTTTTTTCGTTGGGCCAGCGCCCGGCTGAGGCGACCGCATGAAGTTCAACAAGCTCCGCCTCGTCGGCTTCAAATCCTTCGTCGAACCCGCTGAATTCGTCATCGAGCGCGGCCTGACCGGTGTCGTCGGGCCGAATGGCTGCGGCAAGTCCAATCTTGTCGAGGCGCTGCGCTGGGTGATGGGCGAGAACTCGTACAAGAACATGCGCGCGTCGGGCATGGACGACGTGATCTTCTCCGGTTCCGGCAATCGTCCCGCCCGCAACACCGCCGAGGTGGCGCTCTATCTCGACAATGCCGACCGCACCGCGCCCGCCGGCTTCAACGATAGCGACGAGATCCAGGTCACCCGCCGCATCGAGCGCGAGCAGGGCTCGGTCTACCGCATCAACGGCAAGGAAAGCCGCGCCAAGGATGTGCAGCTGCTCTTCGCCGACGCCTCCACCGGCGCCCGCTCGCCGTCTATGGTGGGGCAGGGGCGTATCGGCGAGCTGATCTCGGCCAAGCCGCAGGCCCGTCGCCAGTTGCTGGAAGAAGCCGCCGGCATTTCCGGCCTGCATTCGCGCCGCCACGAGGCCGAGCTTCGTCTGCGCGCGGCCGAAAGCAATCTCGAACGTCTCGACGACGTGACGTCGCAGCTCGAAAGCCAGATCGAGAGCCTGAAGCGCCAGGCCCGCCAGGCCAATCGCTTCAAGTCGCTTTCCGCCGATATCCGCGCCCGCGAGGCGATGCTCCTGCATATCCGCTGGGTGCAGGCCAAGGAGGCGGAAGCCGAGGCCGACAGCGCGCTCAACCAGGCCACCTCCATCGTCGCCGAAAAGGCGCAGATGCAGATGGAGGCCGCCAAGTCGCAGGGCATATCGAGCCTCAAGCTGCCGGAACTGCGCGAGGGCGAAGCCCGCGCCGCGGCTGCCCTGCAGCGCCTGCAGATCGCCAAGACCCAGCTGGAAGAAGACGCCAACCGCATCCTGCGCCGCCGCGATGAGCTAACCCGCCGCCTGGCACAGCTCTCGGAGGATATCAGGCGCGAGGAGCGGCTCGTCGCAGACAATGCTGAAATCCTCCAGCGCCTCGATGCTGAGGAGGCCGAGATCAACGAGATCCTCGCCGATTCCGGCCGCTACGCGGAAGAGACCCGCGAGGCTTTCGAGGAAGCCGCCGCCAGGCTTGCCGACAGCGAGCGCATCTTCGCCGGCCTGACATCGGAACGCGCCGAGGCCGCCGCCGGCCGCAACCAGCTCGAACGCGCCATCCGCGATCTCTCCGATCGCAAGATGCGCCTCGAGCGCCAGATGGATGAGGCCAATCGCGAGCTGTCAGGCATCGGCGAGCGTATCGCGACGCTGCCCGATCCCGATGAGAAGCGCATGGTGGTCGAAGCCGGCGAAAGCGCTGTCGCCGAGGCTGAAGCCGCCATCCAGGCGGTCGAGCAGGCGCTGGCCGCTGCCCGCCAGACGGAGGCGATGTCGCGTGCGCCGGTCGATCAGGCCCGCGCCCAGCTGAACGCCATCGAGACCGAAGCGCGCACCATTTCCCGCATGCTGGCATCCGGCGCCACGGCCGGCGAATTCGCGCCTGTCGCCGATGATCTCAAGGTCGATCGCGGCTTCGAGACCGCCGTGGGTGCTGCCCTTGGCGATGATCTCGAATCCCCGCTCGACCCGAAGGCGCCCGCCCACTGGTCGGAAAACGGCGATGGCGCGGCCGATCCGGCGCTGCCGTCAGGCGTCACGCCGCTGATCACGCATGTCCGCGCGCCCGCAGCCCTTGCCCGCCGTCTAAAGCAGATCGGCCTCGTCTCCGACGCGGATGCACCGGGCCTGATGGCGAGCCTGAAGCCCGGTCAGCGCCTCGTCACCCGGGATGGCGCCGTCTATCGCTGGGATGGCCACGTCACCGGCGCCGATGCGCCGAGTGCCGCAGCACTCCGGCTTGCCCAGAAGAACCGTCTCTCCGAGCTCGAGAGTGAAGCATCGATCGCCCGCGACGTGTTGGCCGAGGCCGAAGAGCAGCTGGCGATCGCGGCGGAAGCCATCTCGGGCGAGGAACATCGCCTGGCCGAGGCCCGCGATACCGCGCGCATGGCCGCACGCCAGCTGGCGGAAGCGCGCGAGGCTCTGGCGGCCGCCGAGCGCGCCTCCGGCGATCTCATCCGTCGCCGCGATGTCATCGCCGAAGCCGTCAGCCAGCTGCAGAGCCAGCTCGAAGACATCGCCATCCAGGAAGAAAACGCCCGCATCGAGCTCGACGACGCGCCGGATCTCTCCGCACTCGACGAGCGCCTGCGGCTGCAGCAGGCCGATGTGGCGACCGATCGCGGCGCCCTTGCCGAAGCCCGTGCCCGCCACGAGAGCCTGAACCGCGAAAACGACGCCCGCCAGCGCCGCATCATCGCGATCGGCCAGGAGCGCGAGACCTGGCGCCAGCGCGCGGCAAGCGCCGAGGACCACATCGCGACACTGCGCGACCGCGAGGAAGAGGCGCGCGAGGAAGCCGCCGATCTCGAAATGGCGCCGGACGAATTCGACGACAAGCGCCGTGGCCTGCTGAACGAGCTGCAAAAGGCCGATGATGCTAGACGCGCCGCCGCCGATCTGTTGGCTCAGGCCGAGCTGATGCAGCGCGACGTCGATCACAAGGCGGCGATTGCGCTCTCCGAGCTTGCCGAAAGCCGCGAACGCCGCGGCCGCGCCGAAGAGCGCCTGGTTTCGGCCCGCGAAAAGCGCGTGGAGGGCGAGGCGCGCATCCGCGAGGCGCTTAACGTTGCCCCGCACGAAGCCTTCCGGCTCGCCGGCCTCGACGTCATGCAGGCGATGCCTGATCTGCGCGAGGTCGAGCGCGAGCTGGAGCGGCTGAAGATGGAGCGCGAGCGGCTGGGTGCGGTCAACCTGCGCGCCGAGGAAGAGCAAAAGGAATTGAGCGACCGGCTGGCGGCGCTGATCAAAGAGCGCGACGACGTCATCGACGCGATCCGCAAGCTGCGCGGCGCCATCCAGAGCCTGAACCGCGAGGGCCGCGAGCGCCTGATCGCCGCCTTCGATGTCGTCAACACCCAGTTCCAGCGTCTCTTCACCCACCTGTTCGGCGGCGGCACGGCCGAGCTGCAGCTGATCGAATCCGACGATCCGCTGGAAGCAGGCCTCGAAATCCTCGCCCGCCCACCGGGCAAGAAGCCACAGACCATGACGCTGCTCTCGGGCGGCGAGCAGGCGCTGACGGCGATGGCGCTGATCTTCGCGGTGTTTCTCACCAACCCGGCGCCGATCTGCGTGCTCGACGAAGTAGACGCGCCGCTCGACGATCACAACGTCGAGCGCTACTGCAACCTGATGGACGAGATGGCAGCCTCCACCGAGACGCGCTTCGTCATCATCACCCACAACCCGATCACCATGGCCCGTATGAACCGCCTCTTCGGCGTGACGATGGCGGAACAGGGCGTGTCGCAGCTGGTCTCCGTCGACCTGCAAACCGCCGAACAATTGCGCGAGATCGCCTGAGGTCAAGGCGAAACACCCAAAAAAGGTCGCCTCTGAGTAGCTTTCTCACCCAATAAGGTGATGCCTTTTTACCCATCTTGCATTAGAAGAAACTGTATGTGCGGTCCGCAGGGATCGCGCCACCGGTTTTGCGTACAGATTGCCGTGCGCATGTGTTGAGGCTTCCTCCACGTCGTGTCGGCATGCTGAACCCCCCGTCCGGTTTTCCTGGCCGGACGGAAATAAGGCTTTGCGGGACTTTGTTGCGGTCCCGCAAAGCTTTATTACTCTTCCCAAAAGTTCAAACGGTTAGAATGTGCGGATGTTGTGCACTGCAACATTTTGGCCGTATTTGTGCGATTTTCATTTTAACACCAAGGGATTAAGCTGATCCCGATTTTGGTGTTGGGGAGAGCATGACCAAGTGGGTCTATACATTCGGTAATGGCGCGGCGGAGGGGCGAGCGCTCGACCATGAAATGCTGGGCGGCAAGGGGGCCAATCTCGCCGAGATGTGCAGCCTCGGCCTGCCCGTTCCCCCCGGCTTGACCATCACCGCCGACGCCTGTTCCGCCTATTATCGCGATGGCCGCCGTATCTCGGAAGAGGTGCGCGAGCAGGTGCTGTCGGGTATATCGAGCATAGAGGCCGTCACCGGCCGTCGCTTCGGCGCTGGTGCCAGCCCGTTGCTGCTGTCGGTCCGCTCCGGTGCGCGCGTGTCGATGCCGGGTATGATGGACACGGTGCTGAACCTCGGGCTCAACGACGAGACCGTTCAGGCGCTCGGCCATGATGCCGGCGACGCGCGCTTCGCCTGGGATAGCTACCGTCGCTTCATCCAGATGTACGCCGATGTCGTGATGGGCCTCGACAACGAGGTCTTCGAGGAGATCCTGGAAGACGAGAAGGCCCGCCACGGCTACGAATACGATACCGAGATGACTGCGAGCGAATGGCAGCACGTCGTCCATCTCTACAAGGCGGTGCTGGAAGAAGAACTCGGCGAGGAGTTTCCTCAGGATCCGCAGGTGCAGCTCTGGGGCGCGGTCGGCGCGGTGTTTTCGAGCTGGATGAGCGCCCGCGCCGTCACCTATCGCCATCTCCACAATATTCCCGAGAGCTGGGGCACCGCCGTCAATATTCAGGCCATGGTCTTCGGCAATCTCGGCAATTCGTCGGCCACCGGCGTCGCCTTCACCCGCAACCCGTCGACCGGCGAAAAGTCGCTCTACGGCGAGTTTCTGGTCAATGCCCAGGGCGAGGATGTCGTCGCGGGCATCCGCACGCCGCAGAGCATCACCGAAGAGGCGCGCATCTCCTCCGGCTCCGACCGGCCGTCGATGGAAAAGCTGATGCCGGAAGCCTTCCGGGAGTTCGTGGCGATCTGCGATCGTCTCGAGGCGCATTATCTCGACATGCAGGATATCGAGTTCACCATCGAGCGCGGCACGCTCTGGATGTTGCAGACGCGATCAGGCAAGCGCTCGACCCGCGCGGCAATGAAGATCGCCGTCGATATGGTGGATGAGAAGATGATCACCGAGGAGCAGGCAGTGCTGCGCATCGAGCCGTCCTCGCTCGATCAGCTGCTGCATCCGACCATCGACCCCCGCGTTGCGCGCGAGGTGATCGGCACCGGTCTTCCGGCATCGCCGGGTGCTGCATCTGGCGAGATCGTCTTCACCGCCGAAGAGGCGGTCATGGCGGAAGAGGAGGGGCGTAAGGTCATCCTGCTCCGTGTCGAGACCAGCCCCGAGGACATCCACGGCATGCATGCCGCCGAAGGCATCCTCACGACCCGTGGCGGCATGACCAGCCACGCGGCCGTCGTTGCCCGCGGCATGGGCATACCCTGCGTCGTCGGCGCCGGCACCATGCGCATCGATCTGCGCAACGAGCGGCTGATCGGCATGGGCGTGACGCTGAAGAAGGGCGATATCATCACCATCGACGGATCGGCCGGGCAGGTGCTGAAGGGCGAGGTGCCGATGGTGCAGCCGGCGCTCTCGGGCGATTTCGGCCGCATCATGGAATGGGCCGATCGCGTCCGCCGCATGACGGTGCGCACCAACGCCGATACGCCGGCCGACGCCCGCGCCGCCCGCTCCTTCGGCGCCGAGGGCATCGGCCTTTGCCGCACCGAGCACATGTTCTTCGAAGGCGAGCGCATCCATGTCATGCGCGAGATGATTTTGGCGGAAGATGAGGCGGGCCGCCGCACGGCGCTCGACAGGCTGCTCCCCATGCAGCGCGAGGATTTCGAGAGCCTCTTCAACGTCATGCACGGTCTGCCGGTGACGATCCGCCTTCTCGATCCGCCGCTGCATGAATTCCTGCCGAAGACCGACGAGGAAATCGCCGATGTCGCGGCCGCCATGAACATGGACGCGACAGCGCTTCGCCAGCGCGTCGATGCGCTGCACGAGTTCAATCCTATGCTCGGCCATCGCGGCTGCCGCCTGGCGATTTCGTATCCGGAGATCGTCGAGATGCAGGCACGGGCCATCTTCGAGGCTGCCGTCCATGCGGCGCGCGAGACGGGTGCCGCCGTTGTGCCGGAGATCATGGTGCCGCTCGTCGGCCTTCGCTCAGAGCTCGATTACGTCAAGGATCGCATCGATGCCATCGCCCGCGATGTGATGACGGAAGCCGAGATGCAGATCGATTATCTCGTCGGCACGATGATCGAGTTGCCGCGCGCGGCACTGCGCGCCAATATCATCGCCGAAGCCGCCGAGTTCTTCTCCTTCGGCACCAACGACCTGACGCAGACCACCTTCGGCATCTCGCGCGACGACGCCTCGGCCTTCATCCCGACCTACCAGCGCAAGGGCATCATTGAGCATGACCCCTTCATCTCGCTGGATTTCGATGGTGTCGGCGAACTGATCCGCATCGCCACCGAACGCGGTAGGCGCACCCGCGCCGACATGAAGCTCGGCATCTGCGGTGAGCACGGCGGCGATCCGGCCTCGATCCATTTCTGCGAGGGTATCGGCCTCGACTACGTCTCCTGCTCGCCCTTCCGCGTGCCGATCGCCAGATTGGCGGCGGCGCAGGCGGCGATCAAGGAGAGGTCGCTTCGGTAGAACTTATCGATAGCGATAGTACGGGCCGCCGTAATAGGGGCCGCCCATGCGCCATGACATGTCCCGCATCACGTAGTCGCTGTCGGCCCGCATCTGCGCCTGCCGGTTGAGATCGATGCGTTGCAGGCAGGTAGCAAAGCCTTCGGTGCCGCGCTTGAAGCCATAACCCAAGCACTGCCGCTCATCGGCCGCGCGCCGCTCTTCAGGCGTCATCGTCTGGCAGGCCGAAAGGCCGATCGCAATGGCGGCGATGGTGAGCGTTAGCGGGAGAATACGCATGGTTTTATCTTCAACGGATTGATCTTGCTGAAATAGCAGACGCCAAGCCTGTCTAACCGTCAACTAAAAACTCCGTCAGCCGCAAAACTTGTCACGCAGCGCCGGCGGGATCGCCGATCGGCAGCAGCGCCGGATCAAGCGTCGGGTCGTTCGGGTTCTTGCTGTCGCCGGGATCCTGTGCCGGCGTCAGCGGCGGCTTTTCCTGCACGCGGTCGGGAATGCCGGGTGTCGGAGTCGGGCCGCGCGGGGTCTCTGGCGTGGGCACGGGGATCGGGTCGCGATTGGGCATGATTGTCTCCTTTCAAGGGAAAACGATGCCCCCAAGCTTTGGTTCCGGCTTTCGCCCGGATGAGAACCGCTATAAGAAGGCGCCTCACGGAAATGGAAGCGACTGATGGCACTGCGTGATCGATTCTCGAAAAAGCTGACCTGCCCGCAATGCGGCAATAGCGGCTTTGCCGAAGCCTCCGAGACGGACGATCCGAAGCGCAAGCACCCGGGCTTCAACATCGACCAGCTGCCGCGCGGGCTTTTCGTCCAGCGCCAGACCAATTTTCAGGAAACCAGTGTGATCAAGTGCGAATGCGGCCGCAAGTTCGCCTTCCGCACGCTGGCGGAAGCCGCATCGGGCCGCGACTAAACTAGGCTAGACTAGAACCGCTCAAGCACCTCGATAAAAGCATCGGCGAACTGCGCGATATGGGCAGTCTCCGGCGCCGGGCTTTCCATGCGGATATCGGTGCCGTTCTGATCGAGCACCGCGAGCACGATCCGCATGTCGGTGGAAGCGGATGGGATGCGCAGCACCGCGATCCGCTTGCAATCGTCGATCAGCCCTTCGGCAGGCAGGTCGAACAGGAACTCGCCACCGCTCTTGCCAGCTGCCGTGCGCACCGCATCGCAGAAGTCGCTGTCGCCATCGTAGCTTTCGAGCGAAAGCTCAAGCTCCAGAAGCTCCATCGGCAAAAGCGGATCGCTCGCATCGGCCCCTGATAGCGTCGGCATGGGGCTTTCCACTGCAAGCTCGGATGCGATCATTGCTTTTCTCCTGTTCGTCCGTGACCGATGAACATGCTGCAACTGCGGGAAATCAACTCAATATCAGAAAATGCTCACGTAATCCATGCCCGCTTTGGTGGTCTAAAACGTGGGTTCATCGTGAATTGGACACGCTCGCGTAAGACAACAGTTTCAATTTAGGCGAATCTTGCACTAAACAAGTGCTTGGGCGATTTGCGCGTTCATGCGGGACGCGCCGCTTGCGACTAACCGGTAAGTTTGATGGCAATCCGTTTCGACCGCCCCATTTCCAGTGCCGCCCGCTTTTCCAGGCGGTTCGCGGCCTTTGCGCTGGTCTTGTGCCTGGCGGCGCTGATCGGTCACCGCTTCGCTGGCCTCGCCACGCCCTATCTCGTGCTTATCCTCATCGTCGCCACCGGCTTCAGCATCCTGGCCGCGGTTCTCGCCGCAGCCGGCCTGCGCAGCCTGTGGCTCACAGGCGCGGAAGGCGGACATGATGCGCTGAAGGCGCTGATCTTCGCGGCATTGCCGCTTTTCATCGGCGGGCTGGCCGTCGAGCGCTATCTCACCATGCCGGTCATCTATGACGTCTCCACCGATCCCGTCTCTGTGCCGGACTGGCTGAAGACCCCAAGCGCCGACCAGATCTGGCTGAAGCGGGTTCCGGTGACGCCCGAGGATCGCGAAAAGCAGCTGGAAGCCTATCCGGAACTCACCGGCCGCCGCTACGACGGCGCCATCGACCGCGTGCTGGAGGCCGTCAAGAAGGTCGCCAAGCTGAACGGTATCCGCATCACGCGCGCCGAAGGCGACAGCGTGCCGACGCGCGACCCCGAGGACAAACCGGCCGCCAAGCCCCAGGCCCAGACCCAAGCCCAGAACCAAGCCGCCGACAACACCGCCGTGCCCGACGAGGCCCCCGATGTCGTGCCCGTCCCGACGCCGCGCCCCTATGACGACGACGTCGCCCAGCTGATCCGCCGTGCCAATGGCGTGACGCTGCAGGGCGAGACCCGCACGCTGGTTCTCGGCCTGCGCTTCGATGTGATCATCCGCCTGCGCGAAGAGGCCGAGACCACCTTCGTCGACGTCCGCGTCGCCTCCCGCTACGGCCCCTCCGACCTCGGCTTCAGCGCCGATATCGCCGAGGACTATCTGAAAGCGCTGGACGCCGAACTGCTCGGCATCGCCGGCAGCTGATCCGCAGCGTGGGATTGTACGGCCTCGTCACTCATCCGAGAAAGCGAGCCCGTTGCGCCGGCGTCGGCACGAAGCAACTTGCCCGCCGCCCGGCAATCTTCAGCCGGTTGCGCGCCACGAATTCGTAGAGCCGGTCTGCGAGCTTTCGTGGCAAAAGCCGGAATACCCTCACAGCTGACCACGGCGCACCGAGCCCGGCCACCATGCGGATCGAGCCGTCCGACTTGAAGAAGGCCCGCCCGCCTTCGATCAGGATGTTGGTCTCGTAGTCGCGCTCGTTGAGCCCATAATGCCGGTAGAGCGCCTCGCCGAGCGGCGTCTGCGCGGCAAGAAAGCGGTAGCGCTGGCGCTTGTCGTGCTTCAGCGCGAACTGCACCCAAGCCGAGCAGAACACGCATTCGCCGTCGAACACGATCAGCGGTCGGTCGTCGGGGAAATCGGGAACGGCCGCATCCTTTCGATAGCTGTAGTCAGCCCGCATCGGCTCATCCTCTCCCGGCCACGCGATACGACCCCAAAAGCGCCGGCGGGCCGTCGGTCTCGATCTCGCCGCGCTCGATCAGATCCTCGATATGCGCGAGCACGGAAAGTGCTGCCGCGCCATGCAGCCGCGGATCGGTGTCGCGGTAGATCACCTTTACCATGTCGGGGATATTGGTATCGCCGGCCCTGATCCGCCCCAGCACCGCGCGCTCGCGCATCCGCCTGTGCGTCTTCAGCGCCCGCATGAAGGAGATCGGCTTGCGCACCGGGCCGCCATGGCCGGGCAGAAGCAGCCGATCGCGCCGTGCGATCAGCTTGTCGAGCGAGGCCATGTAATCGGCCATCGAGCCATCCGGCGGCGCGACGATCGAGGTCGCCCACGCCATGACATGATCGGCCGAAAACAGGATGTCGGTGTCTTCAAGCGCGAATGCCATGTGATTGGCCGCGTGCCCCGGCGTATGCACGCCCGTCAGCCGCCAGCCATCGCCCTCGATCGCCTCGCCGTCGGCAAGTGCGATGTCGGGGCGAAAGGCCATGTCGGAGCTCTCCGCGAAGGGATTGGTCTCCCCCGCATGAAGCGGCCGCGCCGCCCGGTGCGGCCCTTCGGCGACGACGATAGCCCCCGTCGCCTCCTTGAGCCGGCGAGAGAGCGGCGAGTGGTCGCGGTGCGTATGCGAGACGAGGATATGCGTGACCTCGCGCCCCTTAAGCGCTGCCATCAGCGCCGAAAAATGCGCGTCGTCCTCGGGGCCGGGATCGATCACCGCAACCGAGCGGTCGCCGACGATATAGCTGTTGGTACCGTGAAAGGTGAAGGCACTCGGATTGTTGACCGTGATCCGCTGGACGCCCGCCGCGATGGGCACGGCCTGGCCGTAGGCTGGCTCGAAGGCGCGATTGAAGTCTGGATTGGCCATGTCGTTCCTGCGGTCGTCCACCCGGTCGTATCTTGTAACGACCTACTTGTACTCGATCTCGATGAAGGACATCGGCTTGTCGCCGGCATTGACGACATTGTGTTCGGTACCCGCATCGCGCCGATAGGCGGCACCCGCCGCGATATCCACCCGTCGGCTATCGCTTTTCTCCTCGATCAGAAACTGGCAGTCCGTCATCGGCACCACGACATAGCCCATCCCATGCGTATGCACGCCGGTATCGGCGCCGGGCTCGAAGTCCCAACGGGTGATCTTGACGACGGCATCGTCGAGGAGAAGCGTGGCAAGGGCAGGCGGGCGGGCACGATACTGGCTCATTGTCACTCCGGCGCAATATTGTCTCGCAAGAGACCTAGCACGCCGCCCGCCGGAGTGCATAGGAATCAGCGCAGAGAGAAGAGCGCACAGAAATATGCTCGCCCCGAAACTTAATGATTGTGACGTTCACGGACCTTTGCTAATCAGGCGACGCAATTGGCAAGCGTTTCTCGCTGCCAGTCTCTGGTGGGGCGTCGCCAAGCGGTAAGGCACCGGTTTTTGGTACCGGCATTCCCAGGTTCGAATCCTGGCGCCCCAGCCACCCCGTAATATTCAAGTAAAATCGTGTATTCTGAGGTCGCCAGTATTACATGTTAGTTGCGCTCAGTCGTTGAGCATGGCGAAAAATGCAATTTTTCTTTTGTTTCCGCAGTGTGTTTCGGGAAACCATCTTCCATCATCGTTCTTGCAAAATAACGCCCGTACGCTGAAGATTGAGTGTAGGGAGCGCCGATTTCTCTTCATTCGTGTAAGAGTAGTGGCGAACCGGGTGAGCGGGTTTGGATCGACTAATGAAGTAGCCGCTTCTCACGTACGAGATAGGAACAATGGGGCGCAAAAGCATCTTCAGCCTGTTATGCCTTCTGGCCAGTACTTCTATAGTGCTCGGGGAAGAAATGGCCACAGGGCCTTATTCAAGTGAGCTTGAATATTTAAAGGACAGGTTTGACCGATCGACCACCATCTCCTCTGACGCCTCGGTGGGGTTGATTCGCGCTGTGGAACTTGTGGTAAGCGATCAGGTTGACGACAAGTGTTTTACGAATGTGGGCGCAGTATCAGCTCGAATTCGTGCGCTACTTGAGAACGCTGGGATACCCGTCTACAGCGAGCCTCTGGCGAGTCCGTTGCCCTTTAACCCCAAACTCTTTGTCGTCGTTCTTGGCTTTAGGGCCGGAAACGGTCCGTGCGTTGCATCAGCGGAGATGAGTGTTGAATTTGGCAGTGAGACAGACCTCGGGAGCCTGACTTATACTCGTGGAGTGTATCGGGTTAAGGGGCCGCAGGTCATGTGGCGGAAGCACAGCTTGTTTAGCCGCGGTGATAATGCAAACGAGGTGTTACTTGAGAAAGTCCAAGAGTGGACCGACTCTCTTACCGCTGACATCGCCGCTGCACGACGAGACCCAGAAGTTCAGAAATTTCTCGGCGTTTGGTCTAAAGAACCTCCTCAGACAGCCCGTGAGTTTCAGGCTGAAATGGATAAGACCACCAACAAGGCAACGAGTAACCAGTAGCCGCGATCTCAAGTGCGCGCCCTTTGCCAGCCTGCGTATCGTTACTGCATCTACAAAAAAGGCGGAACCCGCGTCCCGCCTTTCGCATCTCTCACCCCCGTTGTGCCTTACTGCGCGGCCGGCTGGGCAGGCGCCAGGAATTCGGCGCAGTAGGAGGGGCCGTTCACGCCGGGGATGTCGCCAGCGACCTTGATGCTGCGGATCGTGTAGTCCGCGCTGGTGGTAATGGTAACCTGGCAGCGCAGGTACTGCTTGCGGGCGGGCGAGATCTGCTTGCCGCGCTTGCCCTCAGTGCCGTCGGCGTACTTCGCCGGAACGGTGACGGTCTTGTAGCCGCCCTTCCAGGTGTAGACGTTGCCGTTGCCATTGTCGGCATCCGTGAGCGGCGGGCCGAAGGCTGCGAAGAACTTGCCGGCGGACTGGCCGACCCAGCGGCTGGAGATCGGATCGGCGGCCGTTGGGATGGTCGTGCAGCCGGCCAAGGTGATGGCCAGCGCTGCGGCTGCGAAAGTGCGGAGTTTCATGGTGTCGTCCCTGGATTTGTCGCGCATTCGGCGGCGGGAATCACTGCCCCTGCAGCGTTTCAGCCTGTCCTGACCAGCGCTTTAGCGCGGAACCCGGCAAAAGAAAATCAGCTCTTTTTCGCGATTGCAAAATTTGCGGCGGGTGTGGCTTTTTGCTCGCGCGCAAGCCCGGGCGCGCTTGCCGCCGCCGCCGTCATAAAAATGCAACCCGCTTTGGATTTTGGTGCTTGCGCAAGCCGTTGGGCCGGTCTATAGAGGCGCCGCTGGTCACGGAGTGTAGCGCAGTCTGGTAGCGCACCACGTTCGGGACGTGGGGGTCGGAGGTTCGAATCCTCTCACTCCGACCAGCTGAAAATCCCGGCATTGCAGGATTTTCCACCCGATCCCGAATTTCACCGAATATCTAGCTCTATCGCAACGGACCGATTGCGGACCGCGTCGTCGTCCGCCCGCATCAACCCGTTCGTATCCGGCTCTTACGGCGTGACCTTCGCGGGCCGAGCATCCGGCGCCACATTGTCGGCCACCTTGTTGCCGTAGCTGGCGCGATAGGTGCCGTCGGTTCCCGGGAAGAGCACGTACTCCACGCCTTTCACCACCGCCGTTTCAAGCGGCACGGGTGCGCCGTTGTGAGTGAGTTCCTGAAGCCGGCCGCGTTCGGTTGACGATGGCAGCATCGCCGTCAGCATGCCATGCGTTCGCTGATCGCCGGCGATCGTGAAGGCGAGGCGTTCGCCGTCCCATTGCTGGTTGAGAATGTCCGTTCGCGACCTCCCGTCCATCCAGTCCAGCATCTGCCGCGCGGAGACCATGGGGACCTCGTATTTCTGCGCCAATTCCATCAGGAATTTGTCGAACTCGTTGTGGAAGTCGTAATGCGTTCCGAAGGCGCCAAAGAACTGTTCCGGCCCAAGCGCCCGCTGGATAAGCCCTTCGACGGCAGCGCGATCGTCGTCGAAGATCTCGTCCACCAGATGCGTTTCCTGCTGATAGACATTGATCAGCTCGCCCTTCTCGGTGCTGAACCGCATCGGAATGCCCGAACCTGTCAGGAAGCCGGTGCGGCCGTTCACCCAGGCCTTCGGCCAGTAATAGTAGTTCATGTCGAAGCGAATGCCCCAGTCCCGGCCGATCTTGGCCTGGGAGGTGTAGTCGCTCCACACGATGCAGTGCAGCCGGCTCGCCTCTTGCACCGGCACGTCGGGATAGGCGGCCCGGAAGCGCAGGATGTCTTTTGCAAAGGCAAGGTCGAGAGAGGCTCTGGACCAGTTCTGGCAATAGGTGCTGGCATGCGAGCCGAGATCGAAGCCCGCCGCCGCATAATCCTTGGCCGCATGGGCAGTCAGTCCCGATTCGGCGTAGAGCCAGGAGGTCGCACGCGCGCACTCCCATTTCGCCACGTCGCAATTCTTGGCATCCAGAGAAAGCATGCGCTCGAAGGAATCGCGCGTGCCGCGTTCCGTTCCATGGTCGTCGGCGGCCATGACGAGCACCGCCTTGTGGTGCTTCGGGAAATACCAGAAGCGGGGGATGGGCGCGCCGTCGCGCTGCAGGTGCTCGATCAGGTTCGTCAGCAATCGCATCTGCTCGTCGGCCTGGGGAACGTGCACGCGGGATATGTCGATGTAGTCGGGCTGCGGGTCGGTGGCGGATTTGCCGTAGAAGAGATCGTTCGGCCGGATCGGCGCAAGTCCGTCGCGCTCCTGTCCCGCCCATTGCGGATTTCCCTGCCGGGTGAGAACGACCGACTGCGGCAGGTCGAAGGCGAATGCGGCAACTTCTCCCCCCGCTGTGCCGACGCTTCGAAGCGTCAGGGCCGGCATCGGGCTCTTGTCGGTGTGGCTCGAAAGCGTGGCCAGCGTTTGCGTGCCGGCGCCGGTGCTGTAGCGATCGGCAGGACCGTGAAACCTGATATCCGCCACGAGCCCCTGTCCGGGCGCCTGCTGCGTGTCGATCGAGAGCTCTCCCTCGGCAATGGGCGCGCCCGTTGTTTCGAGCCCCGCAAGCTTCGCGAGTTCCGCGGACGGCCGGATCGCGATCAGGTGTCCGCCGCCATTGACCCAGCTTTCAAGCGCCGATGCCGCAGCGGCCGGCACAGCGCCTGCGGTCATCACCAGCCGATGCTCGGCAAGGACCGTGGACTGCAGCGATGAGGCGCCGATCGTCAGGAAGTTCGTAAACCCCTCGGCTCGCAGGATTTCGGAAAGATAAGGTCCAAACGGCGCATCCTCGCCAAGCACGAGCAGGATCGGCCCGCCGCGACCCTGGTCGAGCGGCGCCTTTGCCAGAACGGAGAATGTCCAGTCGTGAGCGGCCTTGCCCTGCAGCGAACTGCGCACCTGGATGTCGGCCTCCGGCAGCGGTTGGTAGCTGCGGAAGATCGCGGCGGTGCGCTGCTCGTTCACCTCCACGGCGCCGGCGATATCAGTCGTCGAGCCGTCGGGTTTGTGGGCCGACACGTCGAGCACCATCGCGCCCGGATCGACAGGTTGGCTGAAGGCGATCTGGATGCGCACGCCGGGAACGTTGACCGAGCCGGGAAGCGGATAGGTCGAAGCGACCTGCGGTTCCTCTTTCGATACCGCGGAGACGCCCACCGCAGCGGCTGCGACGAGCAGGCAAAAAACGACAGTTCCGATGATTTTCTTCACGGGCCGAATCTTCCTCGCTGTAATTTGCCTTGTCCACGTGATGCTTTGCCCACGTGATGCTCCGGCCGATCAAAGCCGGCCACGTCCTGCCGGGGCGACAGGGCCTCATCGAAAGGCGTCGTTTGCATACGCAAAGAAGAACTGTCCGTCGGCATCCCCGTTGCCGACGCTCACAAAAGACGCCCCGCTGAAACTGATATCTTGAGAAAAGCAGTTTTGAAATTACGCCCTTCGCAGATTGGCGTTACCGCTAATAGCTTATTTTTCAGCAATTACTGATTGTTTTTGATCGCCATTTTCAATGAGTAGACGCTGAAAATCGCGCCAGAGTGGCGTGCGCCGCCGAGCTGACAACCTCTCCTGATCGCCAATCGGGGGAGGGCGTGTTTTCGGCCATCCCAGCCGCGCCGCCGGCAATATACGGAAAAACTCTTCCGCCAATCCGCATATTGCCTCGCCCGGACCGCGCGCTTAAAGCTTGTTGTCACAAATGTCATGAAGGCGGGACGATGAGCAGAGATTACTATTCCAGCATGGGCGGCCTGCCGCCGCAGACCGATCTTTTGTCGAGCAAGGCGGTGTTCACGACGGCCTACGCCGTCATCCCGCGCAGCGTGATGACCGATATCGTCACCAGCTATCTTCCCCACTGGCAGGGTACGCGCGCCTGGGTGATCTCACGCCCGATGACCGGCTTCTCCGAGACATTCTCGCAATACATCATGGAAGTGCAGCCCGGCGGCGGCAGTGACCGGCCGGAGCCGGAAAAGCGCGCCGAAGGCGTGCTCTTCGTCGTGGATGGCGAGGTCACCGTCGATCACGAAGGCGCCACGCATGTGCTGCGCCCCGGCTCCTTCGCCTTCCTGCCGGCCGGCTCGACATGGACGTTGTGGAACAAGGGTGCTGCTACGGCCAAGTTCCACTGGATCCGCAAGGCCTTCCAGCCGGTCGAAGGCCTGGAGCCGCCACCCGCGCTCTTCACCCATGAAGACCAGAACCCGCCGCAGTCGATGCCGGATACCGACGACGTCTGGGCGACCACCCGCTTCATCGACCCGTCCGACCTGCGCTACGACATGCATGTGACCATCGTCACGCTCGAGCCCGGCGGCGTCATCCCCTTCATGGAAACCCACGTCATGGAGCACGGTCTCTATGTGCTCGAGGGCAGGGCGGTCTATCGGCTCAACAAGGATTGGGTCGAGGTCGAGGCGGGCGACTACATGTGGCTGCGCGCCTTCTGCCCGCAGGCCTGCTACGCCGGCGGCCCCGGCCGCTTCCGCTATCTGCTCTACAAGGACGTCAACCGGCACATGCCGCTGTTCTAGGCGGAGGCAACAGGGATGACGGCAACGATCGAGATCAGGCGGGCCGAAGCGGCGGACGCGGCAGCACTCAGCCAGTTCGCTGCCCGCCTGTTCCGCGCCACCTATGGCGAGGATACGCCAGCCGCCGATCTCGAAGCCTATGTTGCCAAGGCCTTCCGGCCGGACATCCAGGCCGCCGAGATCGCCGACCCCGAGGCAGCCGTCTTCCTTGCTGCGGATGGCGACACGCTTGCCGGCTACGCCTATCTCGTTGTCTCGCCATCGAAGGCTGATGCCAGCCTGCTCAGCCGCATCTACATCGACGCCGCCTGGCGCGGCCAGGGCCTCGCCAACCGCCTGCTCGATGCCGTCGTGTCGGAATGTGCCGCCCGCGGCGTGGAGCGCCTGCAATTGACGGTCTACGAAAAGAACGCCCGCGCCATCGCCTTCTACAACAAGGTCGGCTTCACGCCGGTCGGCAGCACGACCTTCACGGTGGGCGATGACGTGCAGACAGATATCGTCATGGAACGGGATGTGACTGCGCGGTTCGCCAACTAGCGCTGGCCAACATCTCCACCCTCATTCCTGTCCTTGTGACAGGAATCCAGCCACGGCGCGTCTGCGCCGTGAAAAGACTCTATTGCATTCACGGACGTGAATGCGCTGGATCCCTGTGACATCGCCCGGACGAAGTCCGGGCAAAGGGATGAGGGAGTGTTGGGGGCGTTCGCCTACGAAAACGAAACCCATCCCATATCTTCACATCAAATATCGCCCGCCGCATACGGCCAGCGCCGCACAGCCTGCGCCGCCGTCATCTGCCGCACCCCGCCGCCACCGATGAGCCGCTGCAACACCCGACCATCGATCACAACAAGGCTACTCATGATCAGCGCCATTCCCGCAAGCTCGAACATCCGCAGCCGCTCGCCGAGAAAGAACGCGCCGAGCAGCGTGGCGCTCACCGGCACAAGCAGCGTCACCAGCGAGGCGTTGGTCGCGCCGGCCGAGGCGATGAGGCCGAAATAGAGGATGAAGGCGAGTGCCGTGCACATGAGCCCGAGGATGGCGATCGCCACCCATGTCGAGCCGCTGATGGGAATGATGTTCTGCGGCGCGCAGAAGACGGCGACGACGGGCAGCATGAGCAGGCTCGAGACTGTCAGCTGGCCGGTGGCGATCACCTCGGCGCCGATGCTGCGGCAGCGCCTCGCAAGCACGACGCCGAACGCATAGGAGATGGAGGCGCCGATGACCGCGAGCTTGGCCCATAGCGGCCCGTCGAGATCGGAGATCAGACCGGGGCCGATCAGCACCGCAGCACCGGCGATGCCGAGCGCGATGCCAGCGAGTGCCGTGACTGACAGCCTCTCGTCTTTCGCAAGCACCGTGGCGACGAAGATCGTCCAGAGCGGCGTCGTTGCGTAGAAGATCGAGGCGAGGCCGGCGCCGATCTCGGTCTGTCCGGCGAATATCAGCGAGAAGGGGATGACGTTGTTGAGAAGCGCCAAGCTGAGGAAGCCGGCCGGGTGCGCAAGCACCGGGGCAAAGGAGAGGCCGCGAATGCGAAGCCAGAGATGCAGCGCCAGCGTCGCGATCGACACCCGGTAGAAGACGAGAGCCAGCGGCGAAATCTCGGAAACGGCGATCCGCCCGATGAAGAACGAACCGCCCCACAGCGCGCCGAGCAGTAAAAGCCGGCTCCAATCCTGTGAGGACATGGCGCGCCCCGCCGTGACAGGCACGACAATGCTGTGTGACGAGACAGGCCTTACCGGTGTTGCGATGCCACGCATGCCTTTTGCCTCCCCAAAAGAAAACGGGGCCGATCGGCCCCGTCTCAAGTCGTCATCTCAGATATCGCCGCCGGCGTTGGTCCAGAGGTTGGCGGCCTCCGCCGCCGTCATCCGGCGCACCTCCGCTTCGTCGCGGCGGCTGGAAAACAGCTCGCTGGCCATGATCTGGTCGGCAAGGTCGGCCGGCAGTGAGAGGATCACGCGGCCGTCGCCGCTGTGAAGGCCGCCGAGCTCCGAGCGCTTGCCCGTCACCATGCCGCCGGCCACCGTATTGTTGGTCTCCGGATCGATCAGGATGAAGGCGCCCGAGGAGCGGTTCTGCTCATAGGGGTCGAAGATCGCCGCCTCGTCGAAGGTCAGGTGCACCTTGCCGATGGCGTTCATGTAGAGCGTCTCGGCCGAGGTCCATGTGCCGGTCTTCAGCTGCAGCTGCGCGACAGGCTGAACCTGAACGCGCTGGCGGCGGCTGCCGCTCTTCAGCCAGTAGCGCTTGCCGGACTCGATGCCCTCGGGCTGCAAGGCGACGATCTGCGCGTCGAAGGACAGACCCACCTGCGGCTGGCTGTCGATCGAAACGATCATGTCGCCACGCGCCACGTCCACCTGGCGGTCTAGCACCAGCGTGATCGCATCGCCCGCGACCGCCGCGTTGCGCACGAGATCGAAGGTGACGATCTTGGTGACGTTGGCGACCATGCCCGACGGCAGGATCATGACGCTGTCACCCGGCTTTACCGAGCCGCCGGCAACAGTGCCCTGATAACCGCGGAAGCTCTCACCCGGACGCGACACGCGCTGCACGGAGAGGCGGAAGCCGACCGTCTGCGACGAGCGCACGGTGGCAAGCTCCAGCGTTTCCACCAGCGTCGGGCCGGCATACCAAGGCATCGAAGCCTCGCCGGAATAGACGACGTTTTCGCCCTTCAGCGCCGACATCGGGATCGCGGTGATCTGCTTGACGCCGAGCGACAGCGCGAATTCGCGGAATTCGTGGACGATCTTCTCGAAGCCGGCGCGGTCGTAGTTGGTGAGGTCGATCTTGTTGACCGCAAGCACGAACTGCTTGATCCCGAGCAGCGAGGCGATCGTCGCGTGACGGCGCGTCTGCTCGAGAATGCCGGCGCGGGCGTCGACCAGCAGGATGGCGAGGTCGGCAGTCGAGGCGCCGGTTGCCATGTTGCGGGTGTACTGCTCGTGGCCGGGGGTGTCGGCAACGATGAAGGAACGCTTGTCGGTCGCGAAATAGCGATAGGCGACGTCGATGGTGATGCCCTGTTCGCGCTCGGCCTGCAGGCCGTCGAGAAGCAGCGCGAAGTCGGGCAGGCCGAGATCGTTCTGCTTGCCGGTGGAATCGCGGCGCAGCGTCGCTGCCTGGTCTTCCTTGACAGCCTTGGTGTCCCAGAGCAGGCGGCCGATCAGCGTGGACTTTCCGTCATCGACGCTGCCGCAGGTGATGAGGCGCAACGGTCGCGTGTCGCGCACGGCCTGGGCGGGCTCGGCGGCGGGGGCGGCGATGGCGCTTGCTGTTGCTGCTGCAGTCATCTCAGAAATATCCTTCACGCTTCTTTTTCTCCATGGAGCCGGACTGGTCGCGGTCGATGGCGCGGCCCTGGCGTTCGGAGACAGTGGCAATTTCAAGTTCGGCGATAATGTCGTCCATCGTCGTGGCGGTGGACTTGATCGCGCCCGTCAGCGGGAAGCAGCCGAGCGTGCGGAAGCGGATGTAATCCTCCTGCTTCGTTTCGCCGGGCAACAGCTCCAGGCGCGGATCGGTCGCATCGATCATCATGCCGTCGCGCTCGACATAGGGACGCTTGGCGGCGAAGTAGAGCGGCACGATCGGAATGTTTTCGGCCTGGATGTAACGCCAGATATCGACCTCGGTCCAGTTCGACAGCGGGAAGGCGCGCACGCTCTCGCCGCTGCGGATCTGGCCGTTATAGATGTTCCAGAGCTCGGGGCGCTGGTTGCGCGGATCCCAGCGGTGGTCGGGCGTGCGGAAGGAGTAGATGCGCTCCTTGGCGCGGGATGCTTCCTCGTCGCGCCGCGCGCCGCCGAAGGCCGCGTCGAACTTGCCGGCGTCGAGCGCATTGCGCAGCGCTTCCGTCTTCATGATGTCGGTGTAGCGCGCCGAGCCGTAGGTGAACGGCGTGATGTTTTCGGCCGCACCGCGCGGATTGATGTGCTCGATCAGATCGAGATCATATTCCTTCACGATTTTGTCGCGGAAAGTGATCATCTCCGCGAACTTCCAGCCGGTGTTGACGTGGAGCAGCGGGAAGGGCACGCGGCCGGGATAGAAGGCCTTGCGCGCCAGATGCAGCAGCACGGATGAATCCTTGCCGATCGAGTAGAGCATCACGGGACGCTCGAACTCGGCCGCCACTTCGCGGAAGATATGAATGGATTCGTTTTCGAGCGCCTTCAGATGAGGGTCGAGCGGCGGCTTGGTGCTCTGCGGATTGCTGAGTTCCGTATCCGGACGGCTATCGGGCATGTCTTACTCCAGACTTCGATCATTCGCAGGCCCCTGGCCCGGAATGCGATGAGACGATGCATCGGGGAGCGCCGGCGGCTGCCGCGCTCTGATCCCGATGCCGAGGGGTTACTGTTGGATGGAAATGGCGGACGCCTCTTCAGCCACGTGCAGGCCGCATTCGCGCGTCTGGTCCTGTTCCCACCACCAGCGGCCGGCGCGCTCGGGCTCGCCGGGCTTGATGGCGCGGGTACACGGCTCGCAGCCGATCGACGGGTAGCCGCGCGCATGCAGCGGGTTGATCGGCACGCTGTTGTCGGCGACGTAAGCCTTGATGACGTCGATGTCCCAATCGGCCAGCGGATTGACCTTCAGGAGATGGCGATCGGCGTCATATTCGGCGAACGGCGTTTCGGAGCGATTGGCCGATTGGCCGCGGCGCAGGCCGGTGATCCAGATGGTTGCCCCATTGAGCGCGCGCGCAAGCGGCTTCAGCTTGCGCACGCCACAACAGGCATGCCGGGCTTCGACGCTTTCGTAGAAACCATTCAGGCCGTATTGCGCCGCATAGGCGTCGATATCGGCCTGCTCGGGCTCGTAGCGGCTGATTTGGATGTCGTACTGCTTTTCCGTCTCGTCGATCAGGTTGAGCGTCTCGGCAAAGAGGCGGCCGGTCTGCAGCGTCACGACGTCGATCGGCAGTCGGTGATTGCCGATCTCGGCGGTAATGACCTGGTCTTCGATACCAAGCGAGGTCGTGAACACCACCCGCCCACCAAGGCCGGCGACGAACGACAGGCGTTCCGCCAGAGATAGGCTTGCAAGCTTCGTGTTCAGCGTTTCCGCTTCTTCGATTGTATGAGCAACAGTCATGGGAATCCTGTCCTAGATGTTGACAGGAGTATCGCAGCTTGGGGATGGAGAGGACAGAAACAGGCGTTTCGAAAGCGGGCTGGAAAGGAGCAAATATCTCTCCCCGGCCGCTGCAATGCAGAAAAGCAGCCGCGCCGGCGCACAACGGCGCCCGTGAGCCTTAATGTCTATTGATTTAGTAGTCTAACACGCCGTTTGTCAACCAGAAATGTGTTTTGATGATCGCCATTGTGCATTTTGACGTACATTCTACTGTGCTGAATTGTTCCGGAAACACACGCGCGAAAGCCTTGCCACGCAAGGGTTTTCTCGCTGTTGTTCAAACTCCGTTCATCCCGGCTATGCCATAAGGCAAGATGGAAAATTGCTGCCGGGTGCTGATGGCACCCTGCCGCTTGTGTGTCGATGGCTGAAAATGATTACGCAGAAGGCGAAATACGCGCTCCGTGCGCTGACGGTACTGGCCGAGGCCGATGACGGCGAACCTGTGATGATCTCCGATATCGCGGCGCAGCAGAAGATCCCGAAGAAGTTCCTCGAGCAAATCCTTCTCGACCTCAAGCATCAGGGCATCGTCGTCAGCCGTCGTGGCAAGCAGGGCGGCTATCTGCTCCTGAAGCCGGCCGACATGATCACCTTCGGCGAAGTGCTGCGCATCATCGATGGCCCGATCGCCCCGCTGCCCTGCCTGTCGATCACCGCCTACCGCAAGTGCGACGATTGCGACGGCGAGCAGAACTGCGAAATCCGCCATGTGTTCGCCAGGGTCGCCGACGCCACCCGCAAGGTACTGTTCTCCACCACCATCGCCGACGCCGTTGCGCCCCGCGGTGCCGAAGTCACGCGGATGCTGGCCTGACGCGCAACGCCGACCTTAGTGGGCCGGCTCTTCCTGATGTGACGCCTTCTCCGCCGCGCGCCGCGCCCTGATCGCGGCTGCGATGAACACACGCGACAGGCCATGATAGAGCGGCTCGCGCGACAGGAAGCGCGACGTCACATAGCCGATCATCGATACCGCCATGATCGGGATCACCGCCTCATGATCGCCGGTCATCTCCAGGATGATCACAAAGGCCGTCATCGGCGCCTGCACGACGCCGGCGAAATAGCCAGCCATCCCAAGGATCGCGGCCAGCGCGATGCTGCTGCCGATCAGCGAGCCGACCGTGCTGCCGAAACCGGCGCCGACGGCAAGCGACGGCGCGAAGATGCCGCCGGGAATGCCTGAGATCATCGACAGGAAGCTGGCGAGCAGCTTCTCCACGAAGAAGAATAGCGGCAGCGCATGTCCCTCGACGGCACCTCTGGCCTGCTCGTAACCCGTGCCGAACGTGTTGCCGCCCGACGCGATCCCGATCACGGCGATCGCCAGACCGCAGCCGCCCGCGAGAAAGAGCATGCGCTTCAAGGGCTGCGGCTGCGCCCAGCGACGCACGCGCTGGCCGACATGGAGCGCAAGGCCGCTGAAGCCTGCCCCGAGCGCCCCGCCGCCGACGCCGCAGATGATGACGAGGCCCCAATCGGCCATATGCATCGGTGCCACCGAGGTGGAGCCGAAATAGTTGTAGCTGCCCGACAGCCCGAGCGCGGCGAGACCGGAGAGGATCACGGCGGTCAGCACCAGCCCGTTCGACCGCGATTCATACGTCCGGCTCATCTCCTCGATGGCAAAGACGATGCCCGCGAGCGGCGTGTTGAAGGCGGCAGCGATGCCGGCGGCCGAGCCCGCCAGGATCAGCCCGCGCGCCTGCGCCATGCCGCCGAAGCGGGCGACAGCCAGCATGATCGACGCGCCCACCTGCACCGTCGGCCCCTCGCGGCCGATCGATGCGCCGGAGAAGAGGCCGAGCACCGTGAGCAGGATCTTGCCGCCCGCGATCCTGAGCGACAGCAGCCGCGTGCGGTCCGCTTCGTCATGCAGGTGGCGCGCCGCGATCGCCTGCGGAATCCCGCTCCCCTGTGAATTCGGAAACAGCTTCGCCGCCAGATAGGCCGACAGCACGAAACCGGCCGGCGTGATGACGAGCGGCAAGAGAAACGACCAGCGCCCTGACGTCGTCACCGACACGAATGCCTTTTGCGCCATGTCTGCGAGTTCCGCGAAGGCGACGCTGATCAACCCGATCGCCAGCGCCCCGCACCAGAACACCAGACGCGGACGCCAGAGCGAGAACGAGCCCCGAAACACGCGCGAACGACGGAGCAGCTTGGATTTGCGATAGAGAGGTGGCATATCGGTCACTTGGGCGTGGGGGCAGGAGAGGGGGCACCGGTCTTATCTGCCCCGTGGCCGGTGTTTGCAAGCCCTGGCGAATATGCGGGTGCGGTTGCGGTTTTGAGATATGTGTTATCCTCCGACCAAACAGGGGGAGCAAAGATGAGAATAAGCGTCGATATCGGCGAGGATGACCTGAAGGCTCTGGATTCCATCGCAACGCTCGAGAATGTCTCGCGCTCATCTCTCATTCGCCGGGCGATCGGCAAATTCCTCAGCGGGAATTCGCCGAGTGATCGGAGCGAGGCATTCGGCCTTTGGAGAAGCCGGACGGTCGATGGTCTCGCCTATCAGGAGGCGATCAGGTGCGAGTGGCAAGACAAAACCCCTTAAAAGCGAAGGTTTCCACGTCGCCGATTGTCCTGCATTCTGGGCAGCAATGGCAACGTTGAGATGGATGCCGTGAAACCCGCAAGCTCCTTTGCAATTGACCTCGCGCCCGACCTGCGCGCCGCCGCCGAAAGCGTCTTGCGGGACGGCGAGACGTTGCACTCCTTTGTCGAAGACGCCATGCGCGCTCGGATCGAGCGCCGCCAGTTCATTGCACGCGGCCTTGCCTCCGCGGAAGAGGCAAGGCGGACCGGCGTGTATTACACCGTCGAGGAGGTCCTCGCCGAACTGAGAGCGAAGCTCGACGAGGCACTCGCGATGAAATCGAAATAGGGCATTCAACCCCTACCGATCGCTCACTTCCCAACGCGGATTGATCCAGGGCTCCTGGTTGGAGCGCGGCAGCGGCTGCTTGCCGAGAATGTGATCGGCGGCCTTCTCGCCGGTCATGATCGACGGGCCGTTGAGGTTGCCATAGGTCACGTGCGGGAAGATCGATGAGTCTGCGACGCGCAGGCCGTCGACGCCGATCACCCGCGTTTCCGCATCGACCACCGCCATCGGATCATCCTTGGCGCCCATCTTGCAGGTGCCGCAGGGATGATAGGCGCTTTCCAGATGCTCGCGCAGGAAAGCGTCGATCTCGTCGTCCGTCTGGACGTTCTCGCCCGGCTGGATCTCGGAGCCGCGATATTGGTCGAAGGCCTGCTGGCCGAAGATCTCGCGGGTCAGCCGCACGCAGTGGCGGAACTTCTCCCAATCTTCGGGGTGGCTCATATAGTTGAAGCGGATCAAGGGGTCGGCCTTCGGATCGGCGGAGGCGAGCGTCACGTTCCCGCGCGATTTCGACAGATTATAGCCGACATGCACCTGGAAGCCGTGGCTCTTGGCCGCCGCCTTGCCGTCATAGCTGATCGCGACCGGCAGGAAGTGATACTGGATATCCGGCTGCTTGACGCCGGGGCCTGAGCGCAGGAAGGCGCAGGCCTCGAACTGGTTGGAGGTGCCGAGCCCCGACTTGGTGAACATCCACTGCGCACCGGCAACCCCCTGCCAGAACCAGGGCAGCCACGAGTAAAGCGATACCGGCTTGGTCGAGACCTGCTGGAAATAGAATTCCATATGGTCCTGCAGGTTGGCGCCGACACCCGGCCGGTCCGCCTTCACCTCGATCCCCATCTCCTTCAGATGCGCCGCCGGGCCGATGCCCGAGAGCATCAGCAGCTTCGGCGAATTGAACGACGAAGCCGAGACGATCACCTCGCGGTTGGCCTTGACGACCTCGACCTTGCCGCCGCGCTCGATCTCGACGCCAACAGCCCGGCCGTTTTCGATCACCACCTTGCGGGCAAGGCCGTAGACGAGATCGACATTCGCCCGCTTCAGCGCCGGCTTCAGATAGGCCGACGCGGCCGACCAGCGGCGCCCTTGAAAGATCGTCTGCTCCATCAGCCCGAAGCCTTCCTGCTTCGAGCCGTTATAGTCGTCGGTCGCCTCGAAGCCCGCCTGCTTGCCGGCCTCGACGAAGGCGTGGAACAGCGGGTTGCGGAAGCCGCCGCGCTGCACATGCAGCGGCCCGTCCGTCCCGCGCCATCCCTCTTCGCCGCCGTGGCTGTGCTCCATCCGCTTGAAATAGGGAAGCACGTCGGCATAGGCCCAGCCATTGGCCCCGAGCGCCTCCCAGCGGTTGTAATCCTCCGCATGTCCGCGCACATAGACCATGCCATTGATCGACGACGACCCACCGATCACCTTGCCGCGCGGCGCCGTGATGCGGCGGTTGTTGAGGTTCGGTTCTGGCTCGGAAAGATAGCCCCAATTGTAGCGCTTCATGCTCATCGGCCAGGCCAGAGCCGCCGGCATCTGGATAAACGGCCCGAAATCCGACCCGCCCGCCTCGATGACGATAACGCTGTTCTTGCCGTCTTCCGACAGACGATAGGCAAGCGCCGAGCCCGCCGAGCCGGAACCGATGATGACGAAATCTGCCTGCATGGTCATTCCCATATCTCTGGAATTCTGCTACTAGTGGGTGTATTGCGGAATGCTATTTTTATGCTGGTCGATCTTATCGCTGAGAGCTATATTGCGATGAAGCAGATTGTCATTAGCCGCGAGGCGCAAAAGAGCCTGAGCCTCATGCAACCGAAGCGTCGGGCTGCGATCTATGCGAAGCTCGACGCCTATGCCCTTGGGCAACCGGTCGACATAAAGAAGTTGGAAGGCAGGGACTACTATCGCATCCGCGTTGGTCGGGACCGCATCATTATTGACGATCAGGGCAGGGTCGTCATGGTCATCGAGGCCGGCCCGCGCGGCAGTATCTACAAGGAATAAGACGCGATGGGCGATATCCAGAAGCTGACGATCGATGGGAAGAATTACGTCCTTCTGACTGAAGAAGACTATGAGGACTTGGTCGATGGATTGCAGGCCGACGCCATAATGGCACGCGTTGCTGCTGGTGAGGAAACCTGGCCCTATGAATTCGTCAAGGAACTCACGGAAAGCGACAGCCGCATCCGCAGCTTTCGCAATTACCGCGGCTTGACGATTTCCGAGCTTGCCACTGCCGCCGGCATCTCGCAGCCCTATCTCTCCGAAATCGAGACCGGCAAGAAGACGGGGTCCGTCGATGTGCTGAAGCGCATCGCGTCGGCCCTGAATGTCGATCTCGACGATCTCGTTGTCGGCTGAGTTCATATCAATAAGGCGCCTGAACCGGCCCCATGCCGACATAAACCGTCTTCAGCTCCGAATAATGCTCCAGCGCGGCAATCGAATTCTCGCGGCCGAAGCCGGATTGCTTGGAGCCGCCGAAGGGGATTTCGACCGGGCAGAGATTGTAGGTGTTGATCCACAGCGTGCCTGCTTCGAGCAGATCGACCACCCGGTGGGCGCGGCTCATGTCCGAGGTGAAGACGCCCGCCGCCAGGCCGAATTCGGTAGCGTTGCCGCGTGCGATCACTTCCGCCTCGTCCTCGAAATCGAGCACGCACATCACAGGCCCGAAGATCTCCTCGCGGGCAATCGTCATCTCGTCGGTCACATCGGCAAACACTGTCGGCTGCACATAGTAGCCTTCGCCCGAGACATTGTTCGGAATGCCGCCGCCGACCACAAGCGTCGCGCCGTCGGCCTTGCCCTTTTCGATGTAGTCGAGAACCTTCTCGCGCTGCGCCCAGGAGACCATCGGGCCGATCTGCGTCGCCTCGTTCATGGGGTCGCCGATGACAATCGCCTCGGTGCGTGCCTTCAGCCGCTTCAGGAATTCGTTCTTGATATCTTTCTGCACGAAGACGCGGGTGCCGTTGGAGCAGACCTGGCCGGTCGAATAGAAATTGCCGAGCATGGCGCCGCCCACCGCGCTGTCGATATCGGCGTCGTCGAAGACGATGAGCGGCGATTTCCCGCCGAGCTCCATCGTCACATGCTTGAGATTGCCGGCAGCCGCAGCCGCCACCTTGCGGCCGGTCGGCACCGAACCGGTCAGCGAGACCTTGGCGACATCGGGATGGTTGACCAGCAACGGGCCGGTATCGCGGTCGCCCTGGATGACGTTGAAGAGCCCCTTCGGAAGGCCGGCCTCGATCAGGATCTCGGCGATCTTCAGTGCGCCGAGCGGCGTGTTCTCGGAGGGCTTGAACACCATGGCGTTGCCTGCGGCAAGCGCCGGTGCAGCCTTCCAGCAGGCGATCTGCTGCGGATAGTTCCAGGCGCCGATGCCGACGCAGACGCCGAGCGGCACGCGCTTGGTATAGGCGAAATCGCCGCCGAGCGGGATGTAGGAGCCGTTGAGGCCGGCGGCGATCACGCCGCCGAAGAACTCGAAGCTGTCGGCGCCGGACGTCGGATCGGCGACGATGGTCTCCTGGATCGGCTTGCCGGTGTCGAGCGTTTCGAGCTCCGAGAGTTCGCGGTTGCGCTCGCGCATGATGTCGGCGGCGCGCTTCAGGATGCGACCACGCGCCGTCGGGCTCATTGCCGCCCATTCCGGCTGGGCGCGCTTGGCAGCGGCGATCGCCTTTTCGACGATGGCGGGCGTGGCCGCGTAAAGCCGCGCGATGACTTCGCCGGTCGCCGGATAAAGGCTTTCGATCACGGTGCCGGCATCGTCCTCGACATATTCGCCGTCGATGAAGTGCGATGCTGTGGGCTGGGCTCTCATGTCAGATGTCCTTGCGGTGCTTGAGTTCGCTTTCCCTTCTCCCCTCGGGGAGAAGGTGGCCTGAAAGGCTCAGGTGCAACAAGTTGCACCGGGGATGAGGGGGCCGCGTTTGCTTCGCTCAAAGAAAGGCAAATGGCGAGCCAACTGTATCGTCACATAATCCTCCGTCAGCGCGATTGAGGCCTCGGCGCCGACACGCGTCGAGCCGAGACTCTGGCGGATGTAGAGCCCGTCGATCATCGCGGCCACGCCCTCGGCGATATGTTCCGCGACATCGGCGGGGCAGAGCGGCTTCAGATTGGCGACGAGGTTGGAGCGCAGGCGCCTGGCGTAGATGACGAGGAAGCGGCGCGTCTCTTCCGAGCGCTGCGCCTCGGCGTAAAAGGCGAGCCAGGCGGCGATCGTCTGCGGCGCGAACTGGTCGGCGTGGAAGCTGACGCGGATCACCGCCGAAAGCCGCGCGCGCGGCGTGGGGGCCGCCTTCAGCGCCGTCACCGCGTCGTCGCGCAGCTGCTTTAGAAGCGAGCGGATCGTCTCGATCAGCAGCTGCTCCTTGCTGCCGAAATAATGGTGCGCGAGCGCCGGTGAAACGCCGGCCTGCTTGGCGATTTCGGACATGGTGACGCTGAGCGAGCCGTGATCCCCGATCACGCGCAGCGCTGCATCGACGAGCGCCTTGCGGCGCATCGGTTCCATTCCGACTTTCGGCACGGTCTTTCTCCTGCAATAGGGCCAGCATAATTTTGATTGACTGATCAATCAATAAAAATCTGATCGCCTTTTCCGTAAGATATCTCTTTCCATCCGCCGTTTCTGCGCCATACTCAATGAACAACCGGGAGGTGCATGATGACAGACATGTCCAATGAAATGCCTTCGTCTTCCTCGCTGCGATCGAAATGGGTTTGGTTCGTGGTCCTTGGCGCGCTGCTGATCGTCTTCGGCGCCATCGCCGCCGCCAACGTCTTCCTCGCCACTGTCGTTTCCGTCTATTACGTCGGCCTGCTCATGCTGGTCGGCGGCATCGTCTATCTCGCCCATGCCTTTCAGGTGCGCGAGTGGGAGCAGTTGCTCTTCTGGGCGCTGAGCGGTGTGCTCTATGTGCTGGCCGGCGTCTTCGCCTTCATGAATCCCATTCTGGCATCGGCGGCGCTCACGCTGTTTCTGGCCATGGCATTGCTGGTGGCGGGCATCTTCCGTGTCTTCGTCGGCTGGCGCATGCGCCCGTCGAGAGGCTGGGGCTGGGTGCTCTTGAGCGGGCTGATCACGGCGCTCGCGGGCTTCGTCATCGTGCTCGGCTGGCCGGTCAATAGCCTGTGGATCCTCGGCCTCTTCCTTGCCTGCGACCTGCTGCTGCAGGGCTGGTCGATGCTCGCATTCGGCCTCGCCATCCGCCGCTGATTGTGCCCGCTATTCACAGCCTGTTCATCACGCACTGTTTCTTTTTTGACAAGAATGTGAGTGAAGACTAAAATTAACCTCATAGCAGAGGTCGCAAACGTGTGAAGCGACGCTGCTAACAGCCCAGCACCCGCGACCGGAAGGGCGGCCGAAGCGAGTGTGTATCCGTTCCTCGACCGGGCAGGCGTCTGCCCGACGAGGCGATGGGAGACCACGAGGCAATGGGAGTGATGTCATGCCGATGGTAACCGTTTCCATCTCTCCGCTGCAGGCGGCCGATATCCGCGCGGCGATCGACGATGGCACTTATGTTTCCAGCAGCGAAGTGGTGCGCGAAGCGCTCCGGCTGTGGGATGCCGCCCGCAAGGTCGATGGCCTGCCGAAAGCGCGCGATTGCGCCCCCGCCGATGCCAGATGCGTCGCCGACATGTTCGCCGACCACGAGCATCGCCGCACCGCCTGAACGCGGCCTATTTATGACCGCCGCCCGTGCGGCGGTTGCGGCATGCATTTGATAAAACGCCAGTTTTCACAAAAGCTTCACATTGGGGAAAGTGTTCGTTGACGCTTCGCCCTTAGTCTCCGCGCGAAAAATAATAATATGAATGCCGTATAGTGGAGAATGGCATGTCGTTGGCTGCCACCGTAGAGCCCGCCCTTATTCGTCGCTACACCAGCGATCAAATCATTACCCTCGCCAAACTCGTTATCGAAAACGCCTTCCAGCCGATCGTCGAAGCCAGCACCGGTGTTGCCTTCGGCTATGAATCGCTGATGCGCGGCCAGGAGCGGCTGGGCTTCAATTCGCCGCTCGAAATTCTCGACGAGGCCCAGCGCGGCGATCAGTTGCTGCAGCTTGAGCAGATGGTGGCGAGCCGTGCGCTCGCCAAGTTCGCGTCACTGCCGAATTTCGCCACGGCGACGCTGTTCCTCAATCTCGATGTCCGCCTCATTCCGCATGGCGAGCAGCTGGTGGAAAACCTGCTGCAGCATCTGAAGCTCGCCAATATCCCGCCATCCTCGATCTGCTTCGAATTCTCCGAGCGCTTCGACAACACCTCGGTTCCCGAATTCGCCGCATTGGTGTCGCTGCTGCGCAAGCGCGGCTTCAAGCTGGCGATCGACGATTTCGGCGTCGGCCACGGCGAGATGAAGCTGCTCTGCGATCATCCGGTGGATTACCTGAAGATCGACCGCTACTTCATCGCCGATATCGATGGCAGCGCGCGCAAGCGCCACCTGTTGAAGAACATCGTGCACATCGCCCACGTGCTTGGCACCCGCGTCATTGCCGAGGGCATCGAGACCGAGGCCGAGTTCATCACCTGCCGCGAATATGGTGTGGATCTCGTGCAGGGCTGGTTCATCTCGCGCCCGACCACGCATGTCTCCGAGCTGGTGCCGTCCTTCCCGCATCTGCAGGAACTCGGCAAGAGCAAGCGCAACAACCAGTCGCTCGACGAAATCCTTATCCGCAAGCAGATCGAAGTGCTGCCGACGGTCTATGAAAACGACACGATCGACAGCGTCTTCGAGGTCTTCCGCCGCCATCCGCAGAACGCCTTCTTCCCGGTCCTCAACGCCAATGGCGAGCCGCGCGGCATCCTGCACGAGCGCCATCTAAAGGAATATATCTACCACCCCTTCGGCCGCGATCTGCTGAAGAACAAGATGTATGAGCGCACCATCTCGCACTTCGTCGAAATGGCGCCGATCGTCGGCCTCGATTCCGATGCAGAGCAGCTGATGACCATCTTCGCCAACATGGAAGGCGCCAACTGTCTGCTGTTGACGGAAAACATGCGCTATGCCGGCGTCGTCTCGGCCGCCTCGCTCATCAAGGTGATGAACGAGAAGAAGCTGAAGACCGCGCAGGACCAGAACCCGCTGACCGGCATTCCCGGCAACCACGCCATCCGCGATTTCATGCGCGAGGCGAGCCGCGACAGCGATGAGACCCGCCATTTCTGTTATTGCGATTTCGACAACTTCAAGCCCTTCAACGATGCCTATGGCTTCCATCTTGGCGACCACGCGATCTCGCTCTTCGCAGCCTTGATGCGACGCTACTTTTTCGCCGAGCGCCATTTCCTCGGCCACGTCGGCGGCGATGATTTCTTCATCGGCGTGCAGGGCTGGACCAAGGAGGAGCTCACGGAAATCCTCGACCGGCTGATCGGCGATTTCCACGACGATGCCCAGGATCTCTATTCCGAGATCGACCGCGCCGCTGGCCGCATTCGCGGCCACGATCGCGCCGGCGTCGAAGCCTTCTTCCCGCTGATGCGCTGCTCGATCGGCGTTCTGGAGCTCCCCAAGGGTCTCGTCATCGACGACATCAGCCGCGTCTCCGCCGCCATCGCGCATATCAAGGCACTGGCGAAGGAAAGCGCGGAAGGCCTGGTCTTCCATCGGTTGGGCGAGGCGAATTGACGCTCCGGCGTTTCCGCCCTTCTCAACGCCGCGTTGCTGAACTATCTCACTGCTATCCGAATGAGGAGACCGGTGATGTCTTTGCCTGCGCTTATGCGTTTTGTCGATTTGCCCCGCTTCGGCGCCCCTGACGTGATGACCATATCGAGCGGGCCAATACCCGTGGCGGGCGAGGGGCAGATCCTCGTGCGCACCCAGGCGATCGGCGTCAACCGTCCCGATGTCGCGCAGCGCCAGGGCACCTATCCGCCACCGAAGGACGCAAGCCCGATCCTCGGCCTCGAGATCGCAGGTGAAGTGGTCGCGATCGGGCCCGGCGTCAGTGGTTATTCTGTCGGCGACAAGGTCTGCGGCCTCACCAATGGCGGCGCCTATGCCGAATATTGCCTCATTCCCTCAGGGCAAGCCTTGCCGTTCCCAAGAGGTTACGATGCGGTCCAGGCGGCAGCACTTCCTGAAAACTACTTCACCGTCTGGGCAAACATGTTCCAGATGGCCGGCCTCACCGAAGGTGAAAAGGTGCTCATCCACGGCGGCACCAGCGGCATCGGCACCACCGCGATCCAGCTTGCCCGCGCCTTCGGCGCCGAGGTCTACGCGACCGCTGGTTCTCAGGAGAAATGCGACGCCTGCGTCAAGCTCGGCGCGAGAAGGGCGATCAACTACAAGACCGAGGATTTCGCCGAGGTGATCAAGGCCGAAACCGGCCAGGGCGTCGACATGATCCTCGATATGATCGGCGCTGCCTATTTCGAGAAGAACCTCGCCTCGCTGGCGAAGGATGGCTGCCTCTCGATCATCGCCTTCCTCGGCGGCGCGGTTGCCGAAACGGCCAACCTCGCGCCGATCATGGTCAAGCGGCTGACGGTAACCGGCTCGACGCTGCGCCCGCGCACGCCGGAAGAAAAGCGCGCCATCCGCGACGATCTCCTGTCGCAGGTCTGGCCGCTGCTCGACGAGGGCAAGCTTGCCCCCGTGATCCACAAGACCTTCGCCTTCGAAGATGTCGTCGAAGCCCACAAGCTGATGGAATCGAGCAGCCATATCGGCAAGATCATGCTGCGCGTCTGACGATCACGCCGCTGCCGTCACTTGCGTCTCGTTGCCGGACTTCTGGATCGACAGCGAGATCAGGATCGTCACGATCCCCGGCAGCGCCATCAGCACGAACAGCCAATGCGCCGCGGATATGCCGCCAGTAACGCCGCCTGGCGCAAGCAGGCCGGTGCTGTTGACGATGACGCCCGCGAAGGCTGCGCCGAATGCGCTTCCGAGCGATTGCACGGTGGTGATCGCCGCCGAGGCCTTGTCCTGCTCCGATGTCGCCACGAGGCGCAGCACCTTGGTCACCAGATGCGCCCAGCCGAGCCCGACCCCGAACCCCATGAGAAACATGAAGACGACGGCCGGCGCGAGCAGCGCAATGCTGCCTGCCTGATTGTCGCGTGCCAGGAAGATCGCCAGCGCCGCGACCGCAAACGTCTCGATCACGCAGCCGATAACGATCGCGCGTCCGGCGCGGGGACCGGAGAACGAGGCGCTGAGGAACGCTGCCACCGTCCAGCCGAGCGCGACGAGCGCCGTGAGGTACCCGGATTCCAGTGGGCTGACATTGTGCAGCGATTGCAGGAAATAGGGGATGTAGATGTCGCTGGTCAGCACCAGGATCAGCAGAAACATCATCAGGTAGACGCGTGAAATCGGCATGCTGAGGGCCACGGCGCCTGTCGGCAGCAGCCGGTTCTCGCTTCGCCGCTCTATGCCGAGCATGGCGACCACGGCGATGAGCGATGCCGCAACCAGCAGCGCCTTCGATTGCGTCGTCTCGATCGTGCCGGCGATGCTGACCAGAAGCACGGCCGCCAGAAGCAGCGCGATCTGCGTGATCGGCGTGCGCCCGGGAGCCCGATCATCATGCGCCGACGGCAGCAGTACGGGCGCAAGGATAGCCATGAGCACACTCACGGGAACAAGCAGCATGAAGGCGTGGCGCCAGGTGCTGCCATCGGAGAACAGGCCGCCGAGGCTTGGTCCGAGCAACGTCGCCACGCCCCAGATCGCCGCATAGAGCGTCGAGGCCTTGCGCCACAGGTGCTCGGGATAGGCAAAGCGGATGAATGCATAGGCAAGCCCGCCCAGCGCGCCTGCTCCAAATCCCTGCACCGCGCGTCCGGCCAGAATGACCTGCATCGAGGGCGCCAGCGCGCAGATTAGGCTGCCGGCCGCAAACATAAGCGCGCCGGCCACGTAAACCGTGCGCAGGCCGATGCCGCGCGGCCGCATCGCGACGAAGATGGAGCCGAGCACGGCAGCCGCGACGAACAGGGTGGTGACCCACGAGAGCAGCTCCAGCCCGCCGATATCGCGCACGATCGATGGCGCGATGGTCGCCATGATATAGGCCTCGACCGCATAGAGCGTCACGCCGCCGCCGAGCATCAGCGTGGCTGCCAGGACCGGTCTTGAAAAGAGATGGAAGACGGAGGAGCGCTCCGTCGCGACGTCGTCGATGCTGCTCATGCGGAATGCCTTGAATGTTTCCTGGAGAGTTTTTGGGAAAGTTTTTTACAAGTTATAGCTTGGAAAAAATACACAGCCGCGCTATTAAAGCAAGAACAAGCTTGGAAAAATATCAGCCTATGCGCCAATCATCAGCCAACCGAATCCTGATGCTGCTCAAGACCGAAGGGCCGCAACTCCTATCGGCCATCGGCGAGGCGCTGTCCATCTCCGGCGAGGCCGCGCGCCAGCAACTGGCGAAGATGGCCGAGGAGGGACTGGTAGAACCCGTTTCCGAGCCCGCGCCGGGCAGGGGCCGCCCCCGCCAGCTCTGGCACCTGACGCCATCAGGCAACGCCCGCTTCCCAGACCGTCACGCCGAACTGACCGCGACGCTTCTCGCAACCATGGTCGAGAGCCTCGGCCCCCAGGCGCTCGACACCGTCATCGCCGCCCGCGAGGCTGATACGCTGGCGCGCTACCTCAGCGAGATCACGGCAGAAGATCTCCCCACCCGCGTCCGCCAGCTGGCCGGCATCCGCACCGACGAAGGCTACATGGCCGACAGCTGGCAGGAAGAGGATGACTCGCTGCTCCTGATCGAAAACCACTGCCCCATCTGCGCCGCCGCCACCGCCTGCGCCGGCTTCTGCCGCTCCGAACTCGAAACCTTCCGCAGCATCCTTGGCGCGAACGTCGAGCGCGAGGAACACATCCTCCACGGCGCGCGGCGTTGTGCGTATCGGATTAGCGTGGGCTAGCCCGCTAAAGCCCGATCCTCCCGATCGCCGGAATCTTCACGCCGGGATTGGCGACATCGATGCCGGCGACCAAGCCCATGAAGTGCACCTCGAAGCCGCTGCGCTGGCCGGCGGCGATGCCGACCAGGCCGTAGAGCGTCGCATGCATGTCGCGCCCGTCGGCATCGATCGCGAACATCCGCCCGTCGCTGAGGAAATCGCGCCCGACCGCATCGGGCGGTAGCACGGCGTCGAGATCGGGCACGGTTCGCAGCACATGCGCGACGAAGCTGTTGGAATTCGGGCCCGGATAGATCCGGTAGTCGCCGACGCCGGCATAGGGATAGGACTGGATCGCCGCCTCGACGGCCGGAATGAGCCTCTGGGCCTCGTCGCCCGAGATCTCCTTCACGATATGAGGCGTGTTGGAATACCAGTAGGCGTCCGCGACATAGTTGTTGCGGCGGATCGGCGAGCCCCAGCCGACCTTGTCGTAGCGATTGTAGGTCGCGTCGCCCTTGGCCTTCGTGACGATCCACGAGTGGCTGGCGACCGCGCCCTTCAGCCCGCCGGTGCTGGCCGACATGATGTAGATCTTGGCGTCGCCGCTGGCATCGGCCTTCGGCAGCACGCCCGATGTGCCCCATTCGGCCTCCCGCCACGAGTTCGGATGATTTTGCAGGGACCACCACCCGGCCGACGCCAGGGCCGGCAGCAGATAGACGACGAGGATGAGAAGAAGGAGCCGTTTGAGATGACGCATGAAACGCCGGGGACCTTTGCTGACGTGCGGTTGCGGCCAAGGATGTGACGAGCAAGATGGCGCAATTGCGCCGCTCTTTTTCAACATGAACCCGATTGCTTTATCGCGCCCATCATTTATGCGTGACAGCCTGTTCAGAATATCAGGATAAGCCCATGACCAATCCCGTCACCGTTGAAGTCACCCGCGGCGCGCGCGTCGAAAGCCGGCATCGCGGCGCCGTCATCGCGGTCGATGGCGATGGCGAGGTCGTCTTCTCGCTGGGTGATGTCGAGGCGCCCACCTTTCCGCGTTCGGCCTGCAAGGCCATGCAGGCGCTGCCGCTGGTCGAAAGCGGCGCCGCCGATGCTTACGGTTTCGGCGACAAGGAGTTGGCGCTGGCTTGCTCCTCGCATAATGGCGAGGACGAGCATGTCGCCGTCGCAGCCTCTATGCTGGCGCGTGCCGGCCGCGATGTCGAAACGCTCGAATGCGGCGGCCACTGGTCGTCGAGCCAGAAAGTGCTGATCCACCAGGCCCGCACCATGGAGAAGCCGACGGCGCTGCACAACAATTGCTCCGGCAAGCATTCCGGCTTCGTCTGCACCTGCGTCCACCAGGGCGTCGATCCCAAGGGTTATATCGGTTACGATCACCCGCTGCAGCGCGAGATCCGCGCCACCATGGAAAACCTGACCGGCGCCGTGCTCGGCCATGATAATTGCGGCACCGACGGCTGCTCGATCCCGACTTACGCCGTGTCGCTGAAGGGGCTGGCCCATGGCTTCGCCAGGATGGCGACCGGCAACGGCCTCAAGCCATTGCGCGCGAAAGCCTCGCGCCGGCTGTTCGATGCCTGCATGGCCGAGCCCTTCTATGTCGCCGGCACCGGCCGTTTCTGCACGAAGCTGATGCAGCTGGAGCCCGGCCGCATCTTCGCGAAGACCGGTGCCGAGGGCGTCTTCTGCGCCGCCATTCCCGACCAGGGCATCTCGATCGCCGTCAAATGCGACGACGGCCATGCGCGCGCCGCCGAAAGCATGGTTGCCGCGGCCCTTGCCCGCTTCTTCGACAAGGACAGCGCCATCGGCGTCGGTCTGGCAGAGCTGGCGACTTCAAGCATGCACAACTGGAATGGTATTCACGTTGGCGACATTCGCGCGGCGGCGGTACTCTTTGATTAAGGCGTGCCGGAACGATACATTCTGAATATCAAAGATAGCCAATTCTAATATATGCGAAACTGAACCGGATGACGGCGCGTGCGCTTTCATCCGGTTAAGCTACTCTTGGCGCAGTACATCGATTGCCATGAGGGCAGGATATGTTTGCAGGCCGCTATCTCTGGTGGATGCTGATCGCTCTGGCGGTCTTCCTGTTCTTTGCCATGAGCTTCGATTACGTCACCTGGGCAACGGTCGCGACATCGAGCTGCGCGCGGGTTGCCGGCTCCTGTGGGCCGCTGATCCTGCTGATGACCGGTACGATCAAGCCGATCGGCTATTACATCGCCGGCGGCATCATCCTCGTCGTCACCTTCGCCCGCATTCACCACATCGGCATGAGCTGGCTATGGTGCCTCTTCTTGCTCGTCCTCTTCGGCGCCTCGGCGCCGTTTCCGCTCCTGCTCGCCAATGTCTGGACCGGCCAGATGAACGCGGAAATGGTGATGGAGAACCTGCCGGTGGCTTTCCCCTTCCTCGTGGTGTTCTGCACCTATATCGGCTGGTCGTTCGAGGATGGAGGGGGCAGGCCGCTCGGTCCCTGGCGCTGGCTGCGCGTCGCGATCCGGCTTTCGGCCCTGTATGGCGCCATGATAGCGCTCGCGCAGACACCGACGTTTGCCTGGATGCCCGGCCGGCTGCTCGACATGCCCTCACTCTCGGTCCTGCTGGCCATCTGGCAGCCGAAGCTGGAGACGGCACTCACGCTCGGTGCGTTGGATGATCGGCTGGCCTATCTCGCCCTTGCCGTCTTCTCGACAGCACTCGCGGCAAGCCTGTTCGGCCCTCGCATCGAGGACCTCCGTGCCCGCCTGATGACGCCCTTCATGCTGAAAGGATCGCGCCGTTGAGGCTGCGATAGGGCGCAAGCTGCGCCTCGTCGATATCGTCAGGCACGATCAACCCCGAAACCGAGGCGACTGGGAGAACCTGGCAGGCGGATGCCCGGTCGAGCTTGTCCGCCGTCAGCAGCACATAGGTTTCGATCGCGCAGCCGGCGATATACCGCTTGATCGCGGCCTCCTCGAAATCCCCCGTCGACAGCCCGTGCACGGGATGCGCCGCCGTCACCCCGAGGAAGAACAGGTCCGGCCGCAGCTGCGATATCGCTGCCATCGCGACGGCGCCGACAGCCACCATCGAATGCTTGTAGAGCTTGCCGCCGATCAGGATGACCTCGGCGGTCGGATGATGCTCGAGCTCGGCGGCGATCGTCGGGCTGTGCGTGACGATGGTGACCGATAACCCGCGCGGCAGCTGCCGGGCGATCTCCGCCGTGGTCGTGCCGCCGTCGAGAAACACCATCTGGCCCGGCTTGATCAGCCCGATCGCTTTTGCCGCAAGCCGCTGCTTCGCGTCCCGCGACACATCCTTGCGGGTCGAAAAATCGGGCAGCTCCGGCGAGAGTGGCATCGCGCCGCCATGCACGCGCTTCAAGAGCCCCTCCGCCGCCATCTCGCGCAGGTCTCGACGGATCGTGTCTTCAGACACGGAGAGGTCCTCGGCCACCCGCTTGGCAATCACCTGGCCGTCGCGGCGCAGCAGGTCGAGGATCAGTGTCTTGCGTTGGGAGGTCAGCATAAGGCTCACGAAGTTGAATGAATTTTCCTGAGTTTGCACGAAACGATTCGACAATCAAGAAATATCATGCATTTTCACGCAATCCCGTGCATGAAGCCGGGAGTTGAGGAGAAGAGACATGTTGATCTTGATTGCGGGCCCCTATCGGTCGGGCACCGGTGACGATCCGGCGAAGATGGCGGCCAACCTGCAGCGGCTGGAAGCCCCGTCGCACGCTTTGTTCGAGGCCGGCCACGTGCCGATGATCGGCGAATGGGTCGCCCTGCCGGTCTGGCATGCCGCCGGCGGCAAGAGCGTGGGCGATGATCTCTACGAGCGGATATTCCACCCCGTTGCGGGCCGCCTGCTGCAACTGTGCGAAGGCGTGCTGCGGCTGGAAGGCGAATCCAAGGGCGCCGACAACGATGTCCGCATCGCGAGAGAGCGCGGCATTCCCGTCTGGTACCGTCTGGAAGACGTGCCGGGCTGCGCAAAGGCCGCTTGAAGCTGCGCCAGAGACAAATCGGGGAGGCCGCGCATGCGGTCTCTCTTTCTCGCTCGCAATCCGTCGCGCGCGCTCTATGCTCTCCTGAAAAACAGGAGTCGTCATGCTGACATTGTATTTCGCGCCCGGCGCATGTTCCCGCGCCAGCCTCATCGCGCTCGAGGAATCGCGCCTTCCTTTCGAGGCGAAGCGGGTCGATACCGCCAATGGCGAACAACGCTCCGAAGCCTATCTCAAGATCAACCCCAAGGGCCGCGTTCCGGCACTTATGACCGAAAAGGGCGTGCTCACCGAAACGCCGGCGATCCTGGCCTATATCGCTGCGATCGCGCCGGCGGCCGGCCTTGCGCCGCTCGACGACCCCTTCGAATTCGCCCGCCTGCAGGCCTTCAACAGCTACATCTGCTCTACGGTGCATGTGAACCACGCCCACGGCCGCCGCGCCAGCCGCTGGGCCGATGACGTTGCTGCGCATGAGGCGATGAAGGCCAAGATGCCGGAGACCATGACAGAGAGCTTCGCGCTGATCGAGGACGGCATGTTCGCCGGTCCCTGGGTGATGGGCGAGCGTTACTCCGTCGCCGATCCCTATCTCTTCGTCATGACCGGCTGGCTGCCGAGCGACGATGTCGACCCGGCACGCTTCCCCAAGGTCGCCGACCACTACGCCCGCATGCTCGAGCGCCCGGCTGTGCAGCGCGCGCTCGCCCGCGAAAAGGCGTAAGCCGCTTCACCTCTGGTAACTTGCCGCAAGCTTCTTCGGCGCGCGCAATCGCCACGCGCCGATCAACCGATCCGTCAGTTCCGCATCGCCGATGACATCGACACGCACGGGCAGATACTGCCAGCCGACATAATGCGGGGTCTGGAAATAGATCTCGGGCGCCAGCGCAAGCAGTGCTTCCTTCTCGTCGAGCGAAATCGAGATCACGATCGTCTCGTTATCCTTCACGGCCACGAAGGACTTTCCGCCCACCTTCAGCGCATGGTTGCCGTAGGACGTGCCTTCCTCGACGCCCGGCAGTTTCGCCTCGGCCACAAGCCGCAGCAGCCGCTTGAAGATCGCGTCGATATCCTCAGCCATGCGTCAACTCCCGGTGCTCGTCCGGGATAGCCTAGCAGATTTCGGAGCCTATGCGCAGAGCGCCAGTTCGGGCTGGTCACGACTGTGGCTGGGCTGCTCGCAACGCTCAAGCGGCAGGTCCGCCAACTCCCTCAGCGACATCCGCGCGAGATCGGGATGGGAGAGCGGATCGCCTGCCGGGTCCGCCCCATAAGGCGGTTCGGCGGCCTCTTCGTTCAAGAAAAACTTTAGCCATTGCATGGGATACCTCGCTTTCTCGGTCTCTGCCTGCGGTGGGTGATCGCTTGGCAGGCGAAAGATGCACGCGTGATGCTAGGCAATATCCTCCCGACGCGGGGAGGGTTTCAATTGAGAATAACGGAATTCTGATATAGAAAATCTATATGAGAAATCTGAACTCGGTACATCTGAACGGCTTGCGCGCGCTTGAAGCGGTTGGACGGCTGGGCTCGCTGCAGGCGGCGGCCGAGGAGCTTGGGGTGTCGGTCGGCGCAGTCAGCCAGCAGGTGATCAAAGCCGAGGCGCAGCTTGATCGAACGATCTTCGAGCGCACGCCCAAGGGCATGCTGGCGACCGAAGCGGGTGCTCCGCTGCTGGCGGCGCTGAATGAAGGCTTTTCGCATCTGTCGCGGGCGGTGGCGCTTGCGCAGCGCCGCGACGACAGCATCCTGACGATCTCGGTGGCGCCCGTTTTCGCCGCGCGCTGGCTGGTCTATCGCCTCGATCGTTTCGCCGAACACCACCCTGATATCAACCTGCGCATGGACGCGACCATGAAGCTGGTCGATCCGGCGCTATGCGATGTCGATATCGGCATCCGCGTCGGCGATGGTCGCTGGCCGGATGTGAAGGCGGAGCTGCTGCTGGAGCAGGAGGTGTTTCCCGTCTGCACGCCTTCTATGGCCGAGCGCTTGCGCGAACCCGCCGACCTCCTGGCGCTGCCCGCGATCATCGATGGTCGCGCGATGTTCGGCTGGGACGTCTGGATGCGCGCGGCGGGACTTGAGGGTGCGGCGCTCGAGACCCGCCACGTCTTCAACGACGCCTCGCTCTGCCTCGATGCCGCCATCGCCGGGCAAGGGGTGATGCTCGCCTGGCAGACGCTGGCCGGCTATGCGCTGCAGCAGGGCCAGCTGGTCGCGCCCTTCGGCATTCGCGCCAGAACCGGCTTCGGCCACTATTTCGTGACCGCGCACGGGGTGCGCGAACCGAAGAAGGTCAGGGACTTCAAGGCCTGGATCCGCGCCGAAATGGCCGAGACCTTGAAGCTCTTTATCTGATCACACCGCCTCTTTGGACCGTGCTGCCTGCATGGCGATATAGGCCGGGCGGGCCTGGCAGCGCTTGATCCAGGCATCGACCTTGGGGTGCGCGTCGAACAGTGCCTGCTCGGATTGGGCATAGCGCAGCACTTCTGCGAGGTTGAGATCGGCGGCGGTGAAGCGGTTGCCGACGAGATAGTCGGTGGTGGCGAGATGCTTCTCGAGCACCGCCAGCGGCCGCTTCAGCGAGCGGCTGGCCACCGCGATTGTCGCCCGGCCCTCGTCGGTGTCTTCCTTTTCATTGTCGTAGGTCATCACCAGCTTGATCGTGTGGATCTCGACCTCGGTCGCGGCCCACATCGTCCACATGGTCAGAACGCCGTCTTCCTCCACGCTCTGGCCGGCGAGCGAGCCGCCGTGCTTGCGGGCGAGATAGAGCGTGATCGCCAGCGACTCGTGCATGACGAGATCGCCGTCCTTGATGGCCGGGATCATCGCCATCGGATTGATGGCGGCAAAATCAGGCGACAGCGTATTGACCGGCGCATCCGACGCCAGCGGGTTGTCGAGGCGCCGTGCCTGCAGCACGGGGACGGAGGTGAACTCCAGCCCGAGCTCTTCAGCCATCCAGTAGACGCGCGAGGCGCGCGAGCGATAAACGCCGTAGATTGTCAGCATGATGATGTGCCCCTCTTGAAATCTGCCGCGAACCTAGAGGCTAGGGCGATCAAGCGGAAGCTTCCACGGGTTATGGGTCAATCAAAGCTTTTGATAGGGGGTTAGGACACGCGATTCCGCTCGACCGTCAGATGCGTGTAGCCCCCGGCGCCATCCGCCAGTTCTCCCGACATCTTCTTGTCCCATTCGAACCCGACCACCGCGCCCTCGGCCATATCCTGAAACACATTGTCGGTAATGACGGCCGTCCCAGCCCCATCGACAATGGAGACCGCACAGCCGACCGGCGCCTTGCGGATGACGTTGCCCGTGACCACCAGGTTGCGCATGTAGGGACCCCAGCCGAGCTGCATGCCCCATCTTGGCGCACCCTCGATGATGTTGTTCGAAACCAGCGTGTCGGCCTCCGCGGCAATGCCGATGCCGAAGCTCACATCCGGCTTGTAGGGTCCGTCGAGCTTCAGATTGCGCACGACGTTGCCGGTGACGCTGGCGAGCCTGCCGCCCTTGTCGAAATTGGCGATCGAGATGCCGTTGGCGGCCCCGTCGATCATGTTGTTTGCGACCACGGTCCCCTCGAACTCGAATTCGACATAGATCGCCGTCTCGCCCGATCGCCGGCACTGGTTGCCCGATATCTGCACGTCGGAGGCCGAGTTGGCGCGGATCGCGGTGAAGGCGCAGTCGGAGATATGGTTGTTGGCGACCATGACATTGTCGGCGCGAAACAGGTTGATGCCGTTGCCGTTCTGCCCGGTGCCGCCATCGGTCGCGCCGATCCTGTAGATCCGGTTGCCGCTGACGATGCTGTCATCGGCCGCCTTCTTCCAGCGATGGATCAGGATGCCGCCATTGCCGCAATCGAACACCTCGTTGTTGGTCACCGAAAGGCCCGAGGATTCCACCGCGTAGAGCCCGGATTGCGCGGCCCCCGAGATCCGGCTGCGCTCGACCCGCCCGCCGCAGCGCTCCAGCTGCAGCCCATGCTTGCGGCTTCCCGAGATCTCGCAATTGTCGATCACGACGTCGTCGACGCCGGTGAACTGCACCAACGCGGATGCATTATCGCCAAGCCAGCGGTTCTGCCCGTCGATCACGATATTGGAGAGCTCGATGCGCTTGACGTTCTCGGCGGTAAACAGCCGTCCGTCGCCGGTATAGACGATCCGCGATGCGCCGGGCACGCCGGTGATGCGCGTATTGTCGGGCAAGGTCAGGTTCGACACCTTGTAGACACCCGGCGGCAGAAACACCGGAACGTTCTCCGCCGATGCGTCGTCGATCATCTTCTGCAGGCTGCTGCTCTTGCGATCGCCGGGATCGGGTGCGGCCTTGTATTTCACCGCATCGATCGACCCGCGCAGATCCGGCTGCCGGCTCGCCGCGAAGACGGGTGGCGTGAGCATCGCGACGGTGGAGCAGGCGGCAAGGCGCAAGAGGTTGCGGCGGGACGCCAGGGGGAGGGACGAAAGGAGCGGCGATCTGTTCATGGCCTTTCTCATGCAGGAACCGTGCCGCGATTTCTGTTCCGTTTCGGGACAGCCCACGCATCGCGGTTACGCTTTGTTAGCATCTCGGTGCCGCGTTGCTCCCGGCTTGCTGGAAGGCCATGGCGATACGAGGCATCGGGCACAGCCTCCAGCGCGGCATGTCGAATGCTGGCCTCTGGTTCTTCCGCCATTTGCCGCTATCTCTATGTTAATGAGATTTGACGCGCTGCTTTATCCCGCGCCCGAGGGCCTCTATTGCCCGGTGGGCCGATTTTATGTCGATCCGGTCAGGCCCGTGGAGCGCGCGCTGATCACCCACGGCCATTCCGACCACGCCCGCTCCGGCCACGGCCATGTGCTCGCCACCCGCCAGACGCTGGATATCATGCGCATCCGCTACGGTGAGGACTTCTGCGGCTCGGAGCAGGCCGCCGCCTTCGGCGAAGAAATCGTCGTCAACGGCGTCAAGGTGAGCTTCCACCCCGCCGGCCATGTGCTCGGCTCCGCCCAGATCGCGATCGAAAAGGACGCGACGCGCATCGTCGTCTCGGGCGATTACAAGCGGCGCCCGGACCCGACCTGCGCACCCTATGAACCTGTTGCCTGCGACGTCTTCATCACCGAGGCGACCTTCGGCCTGCCTGTCTTCCACCACCCGGACCCCGCGGGCGAGATGGCCAAGCTTTATGCGTCGCTCCGCCAGTTTCCCGAGCGCACCCACATGATCGGTGCCTACGCGCTCGGTAAGGCCCAACGCGTCATCCGCCTCCTGCGCGACACCGGCTACGATCAGCCCATCTATATCCACGGCGCCATGGAACGGCTCTGCGACTACTACGTCAGCCAAGGCATCGACCTCGGCGAACTGCGCCCGGCAACCGTCGAGGGGCGCGATAAGTCTTTGTTCAAGGGCGCCGTCGTCGTCGGCCCATCATCCGCCTTCGCCGACCGCTGGGCCCGCCGCTTCAACGACCCGCTGCCTGCCTTCGCGTCCGGCTGGATGATGGTGCGCCAGCGCGCCAAGCAGGGCGGCGTCGAACTGCCGCTCGTCATCTCCGACCATTGCGACTGGCCGGAACTGACAGACACGATCTCCGAGCTTCACCCCGCCGAGGTCTGGGTGACGCATGGGCGCGAGGAGGCGCTGGTGCGCTGGTGCGAGCTGCAGGGCATCAAGGCCAAGCCGCTGCATCTGGTGGGGTATGAGGATGAGGCGGAGTGATGAGTATGGTTAGCTCTTGCGCCGTTGATACACCTGGCGCCAATGATACCCCCCTCTGCCCTG
>NZ_DDHH01000084.1:0-217 GCF_002338015.1 Rhizobium sp. UBA1881 | reverse complement strand
CCCCCTCTGCCCTGCCGGGCATCTCCCCCACAAGGGGGGAGATCGGCAAGTGGCTTGCCCAGAGCCTAACCGTGAGCGTGGAGCGAGCGGGTGCGTCCAGCCAATCTCCCCCCTTGTGGGGGAGATGCCCGTCATGGCATAGTGGGGAATCCCCGCTCCGCCGCCCGCTTCTCACCAGCCGATCAACCGATCAAGCCGCAACCGCACCCTGCTTGCG
>NZ_DDHH01000074.1:2993-4476 GCF_002338015.1 Rhizobium sp. UBA1881 | reverse complement strand
CGACTCCCCTAGGGCGTGCCACTTCTCTCTTCGTTATCATTGATAACAAACGACTTTTCCTAAAAATCTCTGTCAGTGACAAAGCGAACGAACCGTTCGGCTCGATCCGTTATTCGCCATCAGGCATCGCCGTCTCGTGTCAGGCGCGCACCCTGCGGACGCGCGCCCTCTCCCACCCTCAATCGCGATATTGCGGCTCCTCGGCGTCGAGCATGCGCTTGATCGCCTCCAGATGCAGCCGTGCCGATTCCGGATCTCCCTCGCGCATCTGGCGGTAGGCGGCCTCGGCGATATCGGGGGCGACGGGCAGGACCTCGCGGCCGGTGGAGAGCGCCAGCGTCTGCACCTGGCAGGCGCGCTCGAGATAGTAAAGATCGTCCCAGGCTTCGGCGATATTGGGCGCCAGCACCATGACGCCGTGATGCTTCATGAAGACGATGTCGGCGTCGCCGATCGCATTGGCGATGCGATCCCCCTCGCGCTCGTCCAGCGCCAGGCCGTTGTAATCGCGGTCGTAAGCAGTGCGGCCGTAGAATTTCAGCGCCGTCTGGCCGGCGAAGATCAACGGCTCGCCCTCGGTCATCGACAGCGCCGTCGCGCAGGGCATGTGGGTGTGGAACGCGACGCGGGCGCGCGGAACGCGGGCGTGGATGCGGGCATGAATATAGAAGGCGGTCGCCTCCGGCTCGCCTTCGCCCGAGACGACATTGCCGTGAAAATCGCAGATAAGAAGCTTCGAGGCCGTCAGCTCGCGGAAGGCATAGCCATAGGGATTGACGATGAAGAGGTCGTCATAGCCGGGGACCAGCGCCGAGAAATGGTTGCAGATCCCCTCCTCGAGCCCATGGCGCGCCGCCATGCGGAAGCAGGCCGCCAGATCGGCGCGGGCCTGCCAGACCTCCTCGGTATCGAGCTCCGGCTGGTTGGCGCCGGAAACGCCGGTGGCCGCGGAGGACTTGTTCAGGGAATGCGCCATGTCGATGCTCCATTGCGATTGAATGTCAGGCAGTAGAAATATGCGGGCGGAAACTCAGGCAAGCGGCAGACGTCGCCTGATGATCGCGGCATGGTAGCGTGCTCCGGGCAGAAGGCCAGCGTCGTTGAAATCGAAATCGGGATTATGCAGCGGCGCCGAGCTTTCGCCGTTGCCCATGAAGACGAAGCAGCCCGGCATGTGTTCCAGGAAGCGCGCGAAATCCTCCGATGCCGTCATCGGTTCGGCGGCCGTTTTGACGTCGTCGGCATGCAGGACAGTGCGGGCGGCGGCCATGGCCTCCTCCACCAAGGTGGCATCGTTGATGAGCGGCACGAATTCGCGCGTAGCGCGTCTCGGCGGCCACGTTGTGGGCCATCGCCGTACCCTCGGCGATCACGCGCATCTGCCGTTCGATCTCTGCGCTCACCTCCGGGCGGAAGCTGCGGGCATCGCCGAGAATGCGGGCGAGCCCCGGCAGGGCGTTGCGGGTGCCGTCGGTGATGAGTT
>NZ_DDHH01000074.1:2435-2850 GCF_002338015.1 Rhizobium sp. UBA1881 | reverse complement strand
GGTGACGGAGACCACGGCGATATCGGCGGGGCTCAGCCGGCGCGAGACGATCGTCTGCAGGTTGGTCACCAGCGCGCAGGCGGCGACCAGCACCTCGTTGCCCGATTGCGGCCGAGCGGCGTGGCCGCCCAGCCCGGTGAGGACGATCTCGAAATTATCCTCCGCGGACATGATCGGCCCTGCCCTGGTCTCGAAATGCCCGACCGGCAGGCCCGGCATGTTGTGCAGGCCGTAGATCTCGTCGAAGGGGAAACGCTGCATCAGTCCGTCGTCGAGCATGGCGAGCGCGCCCTTGCCCCATTCCTCTGCCGGCTGGAACAGGAAGCGCACGGTCCCGTCGAAACCTCCCTCCTTTGCCAACAGTTTGGCGGCGCCGAGCAGCATGGCGGTGTGTCCGTCATGACCGCAGGCGTGC
>NZ_DDHH01000074.1:1974-2195 GCF_002338015.1 Rhizobium sp. UBA1881 | reverse complement strand
TCATGACCGCAGGCGTGCATCGTGCCTGGTGTCCGCGAGCGGTAGTCCGCCTGTCCCCGCTCGGTGATACGCAGTGCATCCATGTCGGCGCGGAGCGCGACCGCGCGATTACCGGTGCCGCGTTTGAGCGTGCCAACAACGCCGGTTCCGCCGATCCCTTCCGCGACCTCAAGGCCGAACGAACGCAGCTTATCCGCCACGAAGGCCGCGGTCCTGGTCTC
>NZ_DDHH01000074.1:1165-1776 GCF_002338015.1 Rhizobium sp. UBA1881 | reverse complement strand
CGGATGCGCGTGCAGATCGCGTCGCCATACGGTCATCTCGTCGTCCAGCGCTTTCAGGTCGGTCATGTCATCGTCTCCCGATCATGCAGAGAGGTCGCGGACGACATCAAGCAGGATGTCGGCGCCGGCGACAAGGTCATCTGCATCGGTATGTTCTCTCGGATTGTGGCTGATGCCGTCGCGGCTCGGAACGAAGATCATCGCCGAGGGTGCGATGCGGGCAATCATCTGCGCGTCATGGCCGGCACCTGATGTCATTCGGCGCGACGACAGACCGCGTCGGCCGGCTGCCTGCTCTATCATCGCCACGATAGCTGGATCGAAGGTCACCGGCTGGAAACGCGCCAGCCGCTCGACGGAAACGCCGAAACCATCGCGCAATGCCAGCGCATCGAGAAAGGCGGCAAGGGCCGCCTCCTCCTCGCGCAGACGCTGCTCGTCGGGACTGCGGAGATCGACGGTGAAGCTTGCCAGCGACGGGATCACGTTGATGGCGTTGGGCTCGAAGGCCATGCAGCCGATGGTGGCGACCACGGGAATGTTGGAGGTCGTGGCGCGCTGGCGCAGGAAAACCATCACCTCGGCGGCGGCCTGGCCGGCATCGACGCGCA
>NZ_DDHH01000074.1:0-898 GCF_002338015.1 Rhizobium sp. UBA1881 | reverse complement strand
CAGCACCGGCCCCTGCTCGATATGCAGCTCGACATAGGCTTTCGGCCTGAGAAAGCCGGGCTCGAGATCGCCGGCATAGCCGATGCGCGAAAGCTCCTCGCCCAGCACCGATCCGTCCGTTCCGACGCTTGCAAGCGCCGCCTCGACCGAGAGGCCGCCGGCATGAACCAGCGAGCCCATCATATCGGGCGCGTAGCGCACGCCCTCCTCGTTGGTGAAGGCGGCCACCGCGATCGGCCGTGATGGTACGAAGCCGTTTCGTTTCAGCGTTTCGATCACCTCCAGCCCGGCGATCACGCCGTAGCAGCCGTCATAAATGCCGGCGTTGATCACGGTATCGATATGCGAGCCAAGCAGCACCGGCGCTTCGCCAGCGATAGGCTCTTCCGTCCAGATCCCGAAGATGTTGCCGATGCGGTCTATTTTGACATCAAGCCCGGCGCCTTCCAGCCAGGAGACCAGCAGATCGCGGCCGGCGCGGTCCGCATCCGATCCGGCGAGCCGCGTCAGTCGGCCATCCTCCCGCCCGACCTCACCCAGTTCGCGAATGCGCCCGAGCATGCGCTCGCGATCGATGGAAGCAAGGCTCATGCGGATGTCTCCATGCGGTGACCGACCTTATCCGGTGCTATCCCGACCAGCTCCTCGTAGCGTTGCGGATCGGTGGCGCCCTCGGTGTTGATGACGAAGACGCGCGCCGTCTCATCGAGCCCGAGCGCCTCCTTGGCCTCCGGATCGGAGAGCGCCGCGATCAGTCCGGCCAAGCCAGCGCCGCCGCTTTCACCCGAAACGATGGCCGGATCGCCGGCGGCGGGGCGCGCCAGCCGGTTCATCACCGCGATCGCGTCCGCATCCTCCACAGTCATGAAACCATCGGCAAGCCGGCTAAGGATGCGCC
>NZ_DDHH01000061.1:0-10671 GCF_002338015.1 Rhizobium sp. UBA1881 | reverse complement strand
GGCAGGCGGATGAGGGGGCCTCACAGCACAAGCTAACCGCCTGAACCCACCCCAAAAATCAACAAGCCAGATCAGCCACCACCGAATCCAAAATCAGCATCCCCGATGGCGTGCAGCGGATACGCGAGTTGCCGATGCGCTCGATAAACCCGTGTTCCAGTAAAAACTCTTCGCGCTTCGGGTCGGGATCGCGGCCCGAGAGCTGCTGCCAGCGGGCGAGGTCGACGCCTTCGGTGAGGCGGAGCCCCATCAGGAGCAGTTCGTCGGCCTGTTCGTCATAGCCGAGCTGTTCCTGGTCGAGCACGCCGTGGCCGTCGCGCTCCACGAGCTCCAGCCAGGCTTCCGGCTTGCGCTCGGTGGCGGTGGCGAGCTTGATGGGGCCGCGCGTCAGCCGTCCATGCGCGCCGGGTCCAATGCCTGCATAGTCGCCGTAGCGCCAGTAGGTGAGATTGTGGCGGCTCTCGGCACCCGGGCGGGCGTGGTTGGAGACCTCGTAGGCGGGCATGCCCTCGGCGGCGGTGATGTCCTGCGTCGCCTCGTAGAGCAGCGCCGACTGGTCGTCGTCGGGCACGACGAGCTTGCCCATCTTGTGCAGCCCGAAGAAGGGCGTGCCCTCCTCGATCGTCAGCTGGTAGAGCGACAGATGGTCGACGGCGTAAGAGATCGCTTCGCGCAGCTCCCGTTCCCATTCCTCTACGGTCTGTTTCGGCCGCGCATAGATCAGGTCGAACGACATGCGCGGAAAAATGTCGCGCGCCAGCTTGATCGCCTTCAGCGCATCCTCAACATCGTGCAGACGTCCGAGAAACTTGAGGTCGCGGTCGTTCAGCGCCTGCACGCCAAGCGACACGCGGTTGACGCCGGCGGCGCGGTAGCCGCGAAAACGCTCGGCCTCGACGCTGGAGGGGTTGGCCTCCATGGTGATCTCGATGCCATCGGGCATGTGCCATTCCTTGGCGATGCCGTCGAGAATGGCCGAGACGGTCGATGGGTTCATCAGCGACGGCGTGCCGCCGCCCAAGAAGACGCTGGTCACCGTCTTCGGGCCGCTCAGCTGCCGCATCGCCGCCATCTCCTTCAGGAAGGCGGCGGTGAAGCGCTCCTGGTCCACAGGCTGGTGGCGCACATGGCTGTTGAAGTCGCAATAGGGGCACTTGGCGGCACAGAACGGCCAATGCACGTAGACGCCGAAGCCGGGCTCGCCGGTATCGGGCAAAAGAGATGCATAGCGCGTCAGGTTAGGCTGTTCCAAAGTGTCCACGATTCGGGTCTTATGCGTCCAGGCAGGTTTCGACGAAGATCTTGAAGGCACGGGCGCGATGCGAGAGGGCGGCAGCGTCGCCGGGCTTCCATCCGTGCTTTTCTTCCGCGCTCATCTCGCCGAATGTGGTGTCGTAGCCCTCGGGCTGAAAGACCGGGTCGTAGCCGAAGCCCTCGGTGCCGCGCGGCGGCCAGGCGACGAAGCCTTCGACTTCGCCGCGGAACATTTCGGTGTGCCCATCCGGCCATGCCAGGCAGAGCACGCTGACGAAGCGCGCCGTGCGCTGCTCCGGCGTGGTGGCGCTCTTTTCCTGAAGAGCCGTCTCGACCTTCTGCATCGCCATGGCGAAATCGCGCGTGCCGTCGGCCGTCTCCGCCCAGTTGGCAGTGTAGACGCCAGGCGCGCCGCCGAGAGCGTCGATCACAAGGCCGCTGTCGTCGGAGAGCGACGGCAGGCCCGATGCCTTGGCGGAAGCCAGCGCCTTGATCGCCGCGTTTTCCTCGAAGGTCGTGCCGGTCTCATCCGGCTCGTCGAATTTCAGTTCGGCTGCCGATTTCGCCGAAAAGCCGAAAGGACCGATCAGGTCGGCGATCTCGCGTATCTTGCCGGCATTGTGACTGGCAACGACGATGGTGCGGGTATCGAGCTTGCGCATGAGCGGTCCTTCAAAGATTCCAAAGTTTGGGTTCGGCGCATTCCAGGCTGTTGCCGTCAGGATCGCGGAAATAGATCGATCGCGCCCCGTTCGGCCAGCAGAAATCGCTTTCGATGGAAACGCCCGCTTTGTTGAGCTTTTCCGCGATCAAGTCAATCGCTTCCGCACTCATCCGGAAACAGGCGTGCCCCGCGCCCGTCGTGCCATGCGGCGGAACCGGCAGCGCATCGGAAGAGGGCGGCTTGATGGTTTCCTGGCGGTTGAAGACCAGAAGGATGCCCGGGCCGCAGCGAAAGAAGACGTGCCGGTTGTCATGGCGCAGAACCTTCTCGAGGCCGAGAACATCGCCGTAGAAGCGCTCGGCGGCATCGAGGTCGTCGACATAAAGCGCGGTTTCAAGAATGCCGTCGATCATGCTGTCATTCTCCGGGGCGCCAAAGACCCTCTCTGGCCTGCCGGCCATCTCCCCCACAAGGGGGGAGAACCGCTGGGCGCGCCCGCTTGCCCCAATTGGGCGTCGAGGGCTAGGCCGGGTTAAGCCCTCCCCCTTGTGGGGAGGGTTGGGGAGGGGTCTTGCTTGCTACAGCCTCTCAGCTGTCCTTGGCAAACCCTCAGGCAATCGCCGCCTTCTGCATCTCCACCAGCTCGGCAATGCCGTTCTTGGCAAGCGCCATCAGCGCGCCGAATTCTTCCTCGCTGAACGGCGTGCCCTCGGCCGTGCCCTGGATCTCGACGATCCCGCCCGAACCCGTCATCACGAAGTTCGCATCGGTCTCGGCGGACGAGTCCTCGAGGTAGTCGAGATCGATAACAGGCTGGCTGGCGAAGACGCCGCAGGAGATCGCGGCGACGTGGTCCTTCAGGACCCGCTCGACCTTGATCATGTTGCGGCTTTCCATCCACTTCAGGCAGTCGTAGAGCGCGATCCAAGCGCCGGTGATGGATGCCGTGCGGGTGCCGCCATCGGCCTGGATCACGTCGCAGTCGAGCGTGATCTGGCGTTCGCCGAGTTCCTTGAGGTCGACCACGGCGCGCAGCGAGCGGCCGATCAGGCGCTGGATTTCCTGGGTGCGGCCACCCTGCTTGCCGGCGGCGGCTTCGCGCTTCATGCGGTCGCCGGTGGCGCGCGGCAGCATGCCGTATTCGGCGGTGACCCAGCCCTTGCCGGTGTTGCGCAGCCACGGTGGAGTCTTTTCTTCAAGGCTCGCGGTGCAGAGCACATGCGTGTCGCCGAATTTCACCAGACAGGAGCCTTCGGCGTGCTTGGAAAAGTTGCGCTCGAAGGTGACCTTGCGCATCTGGTCGGTTTTTCTGCCTGATGGCCGCATCCTAATTCTCCTCGGTGCACGGGACCGGGAACGCGGGCGCGATCCCAGGCTTCATCCTATGTGCGGGTCTGTTGTTGACCGCTTCTACGATTGGCGGCGCGCATTTGCAAATTCCCTTTTGCGCGCACGGGGAGATTGGCTATATTTTGCGGTATCATTATCAGCATGGGTGCGCAGGGCTTAATGGAATTCAGGTCGTCGACGATTTCGGATGCCGTTGCCGCGCTGGACGAACGCTCCAAGGAAATCTTCCGTCGCATCGTCGAGGGCTATCTGGAGACGGGCGAGCCGCTGGGCTCGCGCAATCTTTCGCGCATCCTGCCCATGTCGCTGTCGCCGGCCTCGGTGCGCAATGTCATGAGCGATCTGGAAGAGCTCGGCCTCGTCTATTCCCCGCATGTCAGCGCCGGCCGTCTGCCCACGCAGGTGGGCCTGCGCTTCTTCGTCGATGCCTTCATGCAGGTCGGCGATCTCTCCGCCGAGGACCGCGCCAATATCGACCGGCAGGTGCGGGCGGAAAGCCGCGACGGCCCGATGGAAGCGATGATGAACGAGGCAAGCCGCATGCTGTCGGGCATGTCGCGCGGCGCTGGTCTCGTCATCACCTCCAAGAGCGATCCCGTGCTCAAGCACGTCGAGTTCATCCGCCTGGAGCCCACCAAGGCGCTGGCCGTTCTCGTCGGCGATCACGATCAGGTCGAAAACCGCATTATCGAGCTGCCCGCCGGCGTCACCTCCTCGCAGCTCACCGAGGCCGCCAATTTCCTCAACGCCCACATGACCGGCCAGACGCTGCCCGAACTGCGCAGCCAGCTCGGTCGCTTGAAGGCCGATGTGCGCCACGAACTCGACGCGCTCTCGCAAGATCTGGTGGAGCGCGGCATCGCCGTCTGGTCCGGTAGTGCGGACGAAGGCAAGCCGGCGCAGCTCATCATCCGCGGCCGCGCCAATCTCCTGGAGGGGCTGGGCAATCCTGATGATCTCGATCGCCTGCGCATGCTGTTCGATGATCTCGAGAAGAAGGACAGCCTGCTGGAGCTGCTCAATCTGGCCGAAAGCGGCCCCGGCGTGCGCATCTTCATAGGTTCGGAAAACAAGCTCTTCTCGCTCTCCGGCTCCTCGCTGATCGTCGCGCCCTATCGCGACGAGGACGACCGCATCGTCGGCGCCGTCGGCGTCATCGGCCCGACGCGGCTCAACTATTCGCGCATCGTGCCGATGGTCGATTATACCGCCCAGCTCATGGCAAGGCTCTCGCGCCCGTCCAAATAGCGCTATTCCGGCAGCTGCACGCCGGAGCCGCCCATCTCCGAAGGCATGTCCTTGAACTTCGGCAACCCGTCCTTCACGTGCAGGATGGTGTCCTCGTAGTTTACATGCATGGTCGGCTTGTAATCGAGATCGGGGATAACGGGCGCATAGACATCGGTCACGCCCCAGAGCGGATGCTCGCTATAGAGATGCCCGCCGCAGGTGTCGCAGAATTTGCGCACGCTGTAATCGGTCTTCTGGAAGCTCTCGACATGCTCGCCACCCTTGGTGACCCGAACCGCCTGCGGCTGCCACAGCGTGAAGGTGTTGATCGGCCCGGCCGACCAGTGCTGGCAGGAGCGACAATGGCAATAGCCCATCGCGACAGGCGTGCCGGTCACGGTCAGTTCCACGGCACCGCAAAAGCATTTCCCGACATAGACGTTTTCGTCGGCCATCTCAGCACCTCCCAGGTTGAGAGATGAGTGTGGCACCGTATTAGGTTTTGCGAAAGTAAGAATGACATGTGGCTGACGCCTCGCTGTCGCTTTCATATGCGGTCGTCACGGGCCGAACATGCCTGCGTTTGCGACCTTCTTCGTCACGCAGACTTGATTTTTGATGTTCAAAGTTCGATATCGGGCACATCCAAAAGCCACCAATGACCGGAGAACGTCATGACTGACGAGACGACGAAGAACGGACCTGACGCAGCCGCGGAAGAAGCCGCAGCCGACGCCGCCGCAAACGTCGAGAACGAGACCGCAGCCGAGCCCGATCCGATCGAGCTGCTGAAGGCTGAGAATGCCGAGCTGCGCGACCGCTATCTGCGCCTCGCCGCAGACATGGACAATCTGCGTCGCCGCACCGAGCGCGAAGTCAAGGACGCCAAGTCCTATTCCGCGGCCGGCTTCGCCCGCGATATGCTGGCTGTCTCCGACAACCTGCGCCGCGCGCTCGACGCCATCCCGGAAGAGGCCCGCGCTGGCGCCGATGCCGGCCTGACGACGCTGATCGAAGGTGTCGAGATGACCGAGCGCTCGATGCTGTCGACGCTGGAGCGCCACGGCGTGCGCAAGCTGGAGCCGGTCGGCCAGAAGTTCGACCCTAACTTCCACCAGGCGATGTTCGAAGTGCCGAACCCCGACGTGCCCAACAACACCGTCGTCCAGGTCGTCCAGGCCGGCTATTCCATCGGCGAACGCGTATTGCGCCCGGCCATGGTCGGCGTCGCCAAGGGCGGCCCGAAGATCGTCGAAGCCGAAACCAACTCGGTCTTCGACCAGAAGGACGCCTGATCCGATCGGGCCAGCTTCTAAGAGTGTTAGATAATCAGCAACCGGGTGCCAAAAGCCCCGGTTGTTTTCATTTTGCGGGGCACCCCATCACGAGACCAGAGCAGGCATACCGACTGTGTCAGCGGCGTGAGTTCGGTTCGAGTTTTTTATCGATGACCAGAGTGACCGGAGAAAGCTTCGTCATGCGGCGTCGGTGATGGCGGCGATGAAAGCGTCCGCCATATCGAGGTCGCGCTGCGAAGGCGTTCCGGGATAGGGGATATCGTTGTCGTTGGCGACTTCGTACAGCTCCATCTCGTCATCGAGATGAAGCGACGCGATGGCACGCTTCGTGGACATGAGGCCGCGGCTCCATGCCCACAGAATGTCGTGAACGGTCACAGGGTTTTCGTGGTCGAAGAGTACGTCTTGGCTCATCTGCGTCCTCGTCAGTCCCTGATATCCTACAGCACGGAAGACCTTGCCGCCAGTTGCGGCAAATCATCTTGCTCAGATGCGGGCGAAGCGTTCGATCAGGAGATCGAAGAAGCCGTCCGCATCGACATCGCGCATCACGGTTGCGTTGCGCTTGCGGTCGGTCACGTGCCACCAGTCGACCACGGTCATGCCGACGGTCAGCTCCGACTTCACCTCGATCTCGACGTTGCAGACCCGTCCCTTGAACAGCTCCGGCTTCAGCAGATAGGCAACGACCGTCGGGTCGTGCAGCGGACCGCCGTCCGAGCCGTATTTCTCGATATCGAAGCGCTCGAAGAACTCCAGCATCTCGACCATCGCGATCGCCGGCCGCGTGCCGATCTCGGCCATGCGCTTGACGCGCGATTTCAGCGTCAAGAGCTTGTGCGTCACGTCGAGCGGCATCATCACGATCGGCACGCCGGAGCGGAACACGATGTCGGCGGCCTCGGGATCGACGTAGATGTTGAATTCGGCCGCCGGCGTGATGTTGCCGCCCTCGGAATAGCCGCCGCCCATCATGACGAGCTCGCGCACGCGGCCGATGATATCTGGCGCCTTCTGGAAGGCGAGGCCGACATTGGTCAGCGGTCCGAGCGTGCAGAGCGTCACAGTGCCTTCAGGCTCGTTGCGCAGCGTCTCGATGATGAAGTCGACGGCGTGTCCCGCCTGCAAAGGCATGGTCGGCTCGTCGAGTTCGGGACCGTCGAGGCCGGTCTTGCCGTGCACATGCTCGGCGGTGACGAGCGGGCGGGCGATCGGCTTGTCGGCGCCGGCGAAAACCTTGGTGTCGGTCTTGCCGCAGAGCTCGCAGACGATGCGCGCATTGCGGCTGGTATAGGAGAGCGGCACGTTGCCGGCGACGGTGGTGATGCCGAGCAGTTCCAGTTCCTCGGGGCTGCCGAAGGCCAGCATGATCGCGGCCGCATCGTCCTGACCTGGGTCGGTGTCGATAATGATCTTTCTCGGGTTTGCCATTCCGTTCGTCCCATCCTCCCGGTGCCTGTATCGATGCATGCACCATCTGTTTATCTTCCCGCCGCAAATCGGCACAGCCGGCGCGGGGCAGGATTTGATGCGAGGCGCAGCAAGCTTTGTCAAGGCGGTGCAATCGCGTGCTGTCGGGACCGCAGGTCTTGCTTCCCTGTCTCGCGCCCTGTCTTGCGAATGACAGCATTCGTTCCCATATTAGCAACATCCGGATGCTGTCTTCAGGTCCGGAAGGGTCGCTTGCATCAAGGACTTGGAACGCTGATGAGCCGTATGACGCCTTTCGCCAGCCCGCTGTTGCTGGGTTTCGACGCCATGGAAAAGACGCTGGAGCGGATTTCCAAGGCGAGTGACGGATATCCCCCCTATAACATCGAGCGCCTTGCCGCCGACCGCATCACCGATGATCCTGAGCGCCTGCGTATCACGCTTGCCGTCGCCGGCTTCAGCGAGGAGGAACTCGACATCTCGGTCGAGGAAAACCAGCTGGTCATCCGCGGCCGCCAGGTCGAGCAGGGCGAGCGCGAATATCTCTATCGCGGCATCGCCGCCAGGCAATTCCAGCGCACCTTCGTGCTGGCGGATGGCATGCAGGTTCTCGGCGCGGGCCTCAAGAACGGCCTTCTGTCGGTGGATCTCATTCGCCCGGAGCCGTCGCGTATGGTGAAGAAAATTAACATTTCGGTCCCACAGTAGGACAACGGCGCAAATCGCACCGTTGGTCCCTTCTCTCTGGAGGTACAGGAATGTTGATGAAAGAAGCCAATTCGCACCTGACCAAGACCGAGCTTGCCGGCATCGGCAACGGCGAGGTCGCCTATATCAGGAAAATCCGCTCCGAGGATGTTCCCCGGTGTTTTCCGGAAGCTCCCGATATCGATCCGAACGTCGATCTCTGGGCGCTCTTCGGCGCGGACGGAACCCCGATCCTCCTCACGGACAACCGCTCCAGCACCTTCTTCAAGGCCGCTGAAGACGAGTTGAAGACGGTCAGCCTGCACTAAAGGCGGGTCAGCATAAAAACAGACGGCGTTCCCCGGAGCGCCGTTGTTTTGTTTTTGAGGGGCGACTCATGCTACGCCCCATCTCATGCGAATAGCGTCCTTCCAGCGTTCCCCCATTTTCGATGACGCTGAGAAGGCGGCGGGCGTGATCTCACGCGAGCTGACATGGGCCGATAGCCAAGGCGTCGATCTCGCCATCTTTCCCGAATGCTACCTCCAGGGCCACAGCTACGACCGCGCGATCAACGAGCGGCGCTCGCTTAGCGTCGATGATCCGGCGCTGCAAAAGCTGCTCGAACCGCTCCGTTCCATCAGGACAGCGGCGATCGTCGGCTTCGTCGAGCGTCGCGGTGATCTGGTCTACAACAGCGCCATGCTGATCGAGAACGGCACCGTCGCGGGCGTATACGCCAAGGCGAACCCGCTGGAAGATGGCTGCACGCCCGGCGATGCATTTCCCGTCTGGCGAAGAGCCGGTCGCGGCTTCGGCATCAATATCTGCAGCGACTTTCGTGATCCGGCATTCTCCGATGCCATCGTGGCAAACGGCGCCTCCGTCGTCTGCGCCCCGCTCAACATGATGATCCGGGAGCACAAGGTGGATCAATGGCGCGAGCCCGCGATAGAGAGCCTTCGCGCCTGCGCGGTCCGCACGGGCTGCTGGGTCATCTCCTCCGATGTCGTCGGCGACAGGGGAGATGGCTGGATGAGCTGCGGCTGCACGCTTGCGGTCGGGCCGGACGGTATGATCGCGAGCAAGGTGCCGGAATGGGAAGAGGGCGCTATCTTGCTGGATATTGATTGACGCTACCGGCCTAAGCCGATGCTCAGCCTTGGCCAAACAGCATGGACATCGGATAAGGCAGCGCCAGCTGCGGCATGTCGTTTTGTGTGAAGTACCGGATGGATTTGGTCTCGCTGTCCGTCCATACGCCGCTGCTGTCGCCAACACGGCACTTGAACAGCGTCACGACATACTCGACCTGATCGCCATTCGGATAAACATATCTGAATTCGTGTCCGCCGAAGACGCCGAGAATGCTGGTCGATGTGACGACAAGCCCGGTCTCTTCCATGACTTCACGGATAATGGCTTCCTGCGGCGTCTCGCCCGGCTCGATCGCGCCGGCGGGCAGGCTCCATGCTTCTCCGGATGATTTTTCCTGCAGCAGCAGGCGGCCCGCCTCGTCACGGATGACGGCGGCGACGGCGGGAAGCAGGATGAGGCGATTGCCGATGAGTTTGCGAAGGTCGGTCAGGTAGGATGCCATTCGCTGACCTCGCTTGATTGATCAGACGCGCTTGAACGTCAGATAGGCGGATGAGCGTCCTTCGCGCCTAGCCTTGGCCTCGTAGCGCGTGCTCGGCCAGCCCTCGTAGGGCGTCAGCCAGTCTGCCGCGTTGCTGGCCTGCCAGTCGAAGCCGCCGTGGTCGCGGCACTTCAAGAGCGTCCAGTTCACGTAGGTGTCGATGTCGGAGGCGAAGCAGAACAGGCCGCCGGGCTTCAGCACGCGGTGAAAGCGGTCGAGATTGGTCTTGGAGACGAAGCGGCGTTTCCAGTGCTTCCGCTTCGGCCAGGGATCGGGATAGAGCAGGTCGATCTGGTCGATCGATGCGTCCGGCAGCCAGTCGAGCAGCTGTGTCGCATCGTCGTTGTAGACGCGGACGTTGCGGGCGCCGGCATTGTCGACGCTGGCAAGCAGCTTCTGCATCGAATTGATGAAGGGCTCGACGCCAATGAAGCCGGTGGAAGGGGTCTCGATCGCGCGGTGGATCAGATGCTCGCCGCCGCCGAAGCCGATCTCCAGACGCAGCCGGTTGGTCTCGACGGGAAAGAGCGTGCTCAGCGGCTCCGGGGGAGCCGCCGAGAGGTCGATGATGAACGCCGGCAAGAGGGTGCTGAGCTTCTCCGCCTGTTGTCCGCGAAGTGCCTTACCCTTGCGGCGACCGAAGAAAGCCTCGGTCGCGCGTCCGCGACGTTCCATGTCAGTCATCGTATTAAGCCTTGATCGCTTCCTTGAGCGGCTTCACCAGGTCGGTCTTCTCCCAGGAGAACGAGCCGTCACGGCCAGCCTTGCGGCCGAAGTGGCCGTATGCGGAGGTCTTGGCGTAGATCGGCTTGTTGAGGTCGAGGTGACGACGAATGCCGGTCGGCGACAGGTCCATGGTCTTGCGGATTGCCGCTTCGACCTGGTCTTCCGTCACCTTGTTGCCGGTGCCGTGCAGGTCGACATAGATCGACAGCGGCTGGGCAACGCCGATGGCGTAGGAGATCTGGATGGTGCACTTCTCGGAAAGGCCAGCTGCCACGACGTTCTTGGCGAGGTAGCGGGCGGCGTAGGCTGCCGAACGGTCGACCTTGGTCGTGTCCTTGCCGGAGAATGCGCCGCCGCCGTGCGGAGCCGCACCGCCGTAGGTGTCGACGATG
>NZ_DDHH01000065.1:0-2528 GCF_002338015.1 Rhizobium sp. UBA1881 | reverse complement strand
GCCGATGATGATGTCCCAGTCGTCGACGGTGATGTCGTTCAGCACCTTGTGGATGACGTCGGTCATCGCATGGTAGCTGCCCTTCGGGTCGCGGGCGGTGATGACGCCGAAGTTGTTCATGAAGGACATGAGCTTCGGAATGTTGGCCTGAGCCTTTTTGTCCCAGACCGATGCCGTATGGCAACCGGACTGGTAGGCGCCGTCGACAAGGGGCGAAATGACGGTGGCCGCCATCGCTTCCAGTTCCTGCGCGGTCATCAGGCCTGTCGTGTCCTGCGAGCCGACGATGTTCACTTTGACGCGCACGTCGGAGCCGGCATGCAGCACCTTGCCGGGTGTCACGCCGACTGCGTTGCGGTTGAAGATCTTTTCGACCGCCGTCAGGCCCTGGCCCTCAATGGCGATTTCCTTGTTGGGAGCGAAAACCGGGGTGGCTTCGACACCGAGCGTCTGGGCGGCGAAGGTCTGGAGCTTCTTGCCGAAGACGATGGCGTAGGACGAGCCGGCCTTCATGAACTCCATCTTCTGCGGCGTGAAGGAAGACGCGACATCGACCAGCTCGTTGCCTGCTTCGTCGCGCAGCTTCTTGTTCTTCGCGTCGATCTTCAGCACGGTGCCGGTTTCGACCGAAAACTTCTGGTCAAGGATCGGGTTACCTTCGTTGTTGAGGATCGGCTTGCCGTTTTCGTCGAGCTTCTTCACCCAGTTCTTCAGGTTGAGGCCGATGCCGCCGGTGACGTCGACGGTGGTCGCGAAGATCGGCGAAATGCCGTTGGTGCCGGCGACGACTGGGGCGAAGTTGACGAAGGGAACGTAGGGGCTCGCCTGCTTGCCGGTCCACAGGGCCACGTTGTTGACGCCGGACATGCGCGAGGAACCAACGCCCATCGTGCCCTTTTCGGCGATCATCATCACCCGCTTGTCGGGGTGCTGCTGCTGCAGGGCGACGATCTCGGCCTGTGCCTCAGGCGTGATCATGCACTGGCCGTGCAGCTGGCGGTCGGAGCGCGAATGCGCCTGGTTACCGGGAGAGAGAAGGTCGGTCGAGATATCGCCTTCGGCGGCGATGAAGGTCACGACCTTGATCTCGTCTTCGACATCAGGAAGCTTGGTGAAGAATTCGGCCTTGGCGTAGCTCTCGAGAACGTCCTTGGCGACGGCATTGCCGGCCTTGTAGGCATCGCGCAGGCGGAACATGTCGGCGTCGTAGAGGAAAACCTGGGTCTTCAGCACGTCGCCGGCCTGACAGGCAATTTCGGCATCGTTGCCGAGCGCTACGTCGAGCAAAACCTGGACCGACGGACCGCCCTTCATGTGCGACAGCAGCTCGAGGGCGAATTTCGGAGTGATTTCGGGGACGTTGGTCTCGCCGAGGATGATCTTCTTGAGGAAAGCAGCCTTGACGCCGGCGGCACTCGTCGTGCCAGGGAGCGTGTTGTAGATGAAGAATTTCAAAGCATCGGCGCGGTGCTCGCTGCCGGTATCCTCGATCAGGGCAGTGATTTCGCCGGTCAGAGCGCCGTCATCGATCGGCTTGGGGGCGAGCCCTTGAGTTTCTCTGCTTTTGATTTCGGCCAGGTATTCCAAGTACAGGTTCATCGCAATCCCAACGTCATGGTGTGTGGGGCGCCGACGCGCAGCGCCACCGAACGGCAGTGTTCATCAGCCGAGGTCTTACAGCTTTCGTGCGTGTCAACCAAGGCCATCCGTGCAGATACCGCACTTCAACAAAAAAAATATTACTTTCGGTAGACGAACACGCGATTTTGACGGCGCACCAGCAACTCTCCAAACCATGCTTCGCAAGGACATCGACTGACGATGTGCACGCGATCGACATCTGTATTTCAAATTTTTCAGAGGGTTGAAGCGCAGTCGTTAACCGTCTTTTCAACACTGTGAACGATTGTGGCAGCGTAACTTCAACCGGGTGAACATGATGTCCACTACTCCATCACAGCATGGCCAGCCGCCCCATATGGCGGAAAATGCGCTGTTGCCGCCACGGCTTTGTTCCGCCGGCTTCCACATTGGCTTCCAATCCATTCATCCGTCGACCTTCGCGCGACTGCCCTCGGTATCGGGCTAGTCGTTCCATTTCGTGCTTAAACTTCCGGGAACGACGGAACGCGCGATATCGCGGACGACGGTTCCCGCCTATTTCATTGGGAAAATCATATGCAGGAAGACAATCGGAACCCGCAGGGCATTGCTGCTCTGGCGGAGCAGCTTGCGGTTCTCGGAAACGCCAACCGGCTCGCGATCCTGACCAATCTCGCCGAAGGCGAGATTCAGGTCAACGTGCTCGCCAAGAAACTCGGCCTCGGCCAATCGGCGCTCTCGCAACACCTCGCCATCCTGCGGGCCTGCGAATTTGTCTCGACGCGGCGCGCCTCGCAATCGGTGTTCTACTCGATACAGCCACGTTCGATCGCCGCAGCATTGGCGAGCGCCCGGGACTTGCTCATTGGCGCCGGTGGTGGTGAAGGGGAACGCGCGATCCGGCAGCGCCCGTAGGAGTGAGGTGC
>NZ_DDHH01000212.1:0-2854 GCF_002338015.1 Rhizobium sp. UBA1881 | reverse complement strand
TCTTGGCCGGCGAGACATCAGCCCGCCGACACCCGGCCCCCGCCGCCGGACTGGCAGCCCAACTCGCCGGTGTCAGCGCCGGCTATGACGCAGCCGCAACGCCTGTTCTCGTCGACATCAACCTCGCCCTGAACCCGGGCGAGAAGCTTGCAGTCATCGGCACGAGCGGTGCCGGGAAGTCGACGCTTTTGGCCCTGCTCGCCGGCGAGATCGAACCGCTCAAGGGCACGGTCGCCAACGATCCGGCCACCCTGTTGACCCAGCGCACCGAGCTCTTCCAGGACACGGTCGCCGGCAACCTGCGCCTGGCCTGTCCCAATGCAACTGAAAGCGATCTCAAGTCCGCACTCGCCGCCGCCGGTCTGCTCGCCGATATCGCCATCCTGCCCGATGGCCTCGACACCCGCCTCGGCGAAGGCGGCATGGGCCTGTCCGGCGGCCAGTCGCGCCGGCTGGCGCTCGCCCGCCTCTTCCTGCGCGACACGCCGCTCTGGCTGCTCGACGAGCCGACCGAGGGCCTCGACCGCGCCACGGCACTCGATGTCATGGCTCGCCTGTCCGAGAGGGCGAACGGCCGCTCGCTCGTTATCACCACCCATATCCGCCGTGAGGCGGAGATCGCTGATGTGATCGCCACGCTCGATGGCGGCCGCATCGCCAGCATTTCGCGCCGCGGAGAGACGGCGTTCGAAGAAGCTCTGAATCGGCTGAGACCGGACTGAGCGCGTGCATGACCGCCAGGCAATCCGGCCCGGCGGAAAATCTTCGTACCCCCATGGGGCGTGGGAGAAAGACTATGGAACTAGACATTGTCGACTTATCGCGTTTTCAATTCGCGCTGACAGCGCTCTATCACTTCCTCTTCGTACCGCTGACGCTCGGCCTCGCCGTGCTGCTCGCCATCATGGAGACCGTCTACGTCATGACCGGCCGCCAGATCTGGCGGCAGATGACGAAGTTCTGGGGTGTGCTCTTCGGCATCAACTTCGCCATCGGCGTCGCCACCGGCATCGTCATGGAATTCCAGTTCGGCATGAACTGGAGCTACTACAGCTACTATGTTGGCGACATCTTCGGCGCCCCCCTGGCGATCGAAGGGCTGATGGCCTTCTTCCTCGAAGCCACCTTCGTCGGCCTGTTCTTCTTCGGCTGGGACAAGCTCTCCAAGGTCGGTCACCTCGTGGCGACATGGTGCGTGGCGCTCGGCTCGAATTTCTCCGCGCTCTGGATTCTCGTCGCCAACGGCTGGATGCAGAACCCGGTGGGATCGGCGCTCAACCCGCAGACCATGCGCATGGAAGTGACGAGCTTCTTCGACGTGGTCTTCAATCCGGTCGCCCAGGCGAAGTTCGTCCACACGGTATCGGCCGGTTACGTCTGCGCCTCCATCTTCGTACTCGGCGTCTCGGCCTGGTACCTGCTCAAGGGCCGGCACATCGAGATCGCCAAGCGATCGATGACAGTCGCCGCCTCCTTCGGCCTGGCTTCCGCGCTCTCGGTTGTCGTGCTGGGTGACGAAAGCGGCTATCTGGCCACCGAAAACCAGAAGATGAAGCTCGCCGCCATCGAAGCCATGTGGGAAACGGAGCCGGCACCGGCCCCCTTCACCGCCATCGGCTTCCCTGATCAGGCCGCGCGCGAGACCCACTTCGCCGTCCATATCCCCTGGGTCATGGGCCTGATTGGCACCCGCTCGCTGGATACGGTCATCCCCGGGATCAACGAACTCGAGGAGCACGCAAAGACCCGCATCCGCGAGGGCATCAAGGCATACGACGCGCTGATGCAAATCCGCGCCGCCGGTTCGCCGGACAAGATCACGGCTGAAACCAAGAGCGCATTCGAGGATCTCGGCCACCAGCTCGGCTATGCCCTTCTCCTGAAGCGCTATGTCGATGATCCCCGCACCGCCACCGATCAGCAGGTCGACCAGGCGGCCCGAGACACCATCCCGCATGTGCCGACCCTCTTCTGGTCGTTCCGCATCATGGTCGGGCTCGGCGTGTTCTTCATCCTGTTGACGGCGACTTTCTTCTGGCTCTCGGCCCGCCGCCGCCTCGATGCTCATCCCTGGCTGCTGCGCGTCGCGGTCCTGGCGATCCCGCTGCCCTTCATCGCCATCGAGTTCGGCTGGGTGGTTGCCGAGGTCGGACGCCAGCCCTGGATCATCGAAGGCGTGCTGCCGACGGCCGCCGCCGTCTCCAGCCTCGGCGCCAGCACCGTGCTTCTGACGATCATCGGCTTCGCGGCGCTCTACACGGTGCTGATCATCATCGAGATGACGCTGATGGTGAAGGCCATCAAGAAGGGCCCGGAACCGGACAACGAGCCGGAAGCCGAGCTGATTTCCGAAACCCTCGTTCCTGCCGCGGAGTGATTGATCATGATCCTGCACGAACTCATAGATTATGAAACCCTGCGCCTCATCTGGTGGCTGCTCCTCGGCGTCCTCCTCATCGGCTTCGCCGTCACCGATGGCTTCGATCTCGGCGTCGGCATGTTGCTCCCCTTCGTCGCCAGGACGGATACGGAGCGCCGCGTCGCCATCAACACGATCGGCCCGGTCTGGGAAGGAAACCAGGTCTGGCTGATCCTCGGCGGCGGCGCCGTCTTCGCCGCCTGGCCGCCGCTTTACGCGGTCTCGTTCTCCGGCTTCTATCTCGCGATGTTCGCCATCCTGCTTGCCCTCATCCTTCGGCCGGTCGCCTTCAAGTACCGCTCGAAGCGCGAGAGCGCTCGCTGGCGCGGCAATTGGGATCTTGCGCTCTTCATCGGCGGCTTGGTTCCGTCGCTGATTTTCGGCGTCGCCGTCGGCAACGTGCTGCAGGGCGTGCCCTTCCGCTTCGATCCGGCC
>NZ_DDHH01000031.1:0-4707 GCF_002338015.1 Rhizobium sp. UBA1881 | reverse complement strand
CTTGCCGGAGCCGGATTCACCGACGATGGCAATGGTTTCCCCGCGGTAGAGCTGGAAGGAAATATCCTTCACCGCCTCCACGGTGCCATGCTCGACCTTGAAGTTGACGCCGATGTTACGGGCGTCGATGACCGGGCTTTCCGTGTGCGCATCGTGATCGAAGCGGACGGGCGGGGCAAACGAGTTGACGAGTGCGAGAGCCATGTTCTTCACCTCAATCAATAGGGATCGACCGCATCGCGCAGACCGTCGCCGAGCGCGTTGAACGCGAAGACGGTGACGAGCACGAAGCCGACGGGAGCGAGGATCCAGGGATAAGTGCCGATCACCGAATAGTTGGCGGTGTCCTGCAGCATCAGTCCCCAGGAAATCAGCGGCGGCTTCACGGCAAAGCCGAGGAAGCCGAGGAAGGATTCGAGCAGCACGACGCTCGGGATATGCAGCGTGACGGCAACGATGACGTGGCTCATCACGTTCGGGAAGATGTGCTGGAAGATGATGCGCCGGTCCGTGGCGCCGACGGCCATGGCCGCGCGGACGTAATCGATGCGGGCGAGCGCCAGCGTCTTGCCGCGCACTTCGCGCGACATCTGCGCCCAGCCGAGCGCCGACATGACGACGATGACGAAGGCGAGGAACACATTGGTCGGCGCCGTCACCGGGATCAGCGAGGTTAGCGCCAGATAAAGCGGCAGCTGCGGAAAGGCGAGCACGATTTCCACGAAGCGCTGTACCCAAGCATCGAACGAGCCACCGAAATAGCCGGAGACCATGCCGACGGTGGTGCCGATGACGGTGACGATGAATACGACCGTCAGCGCGATGGTGAGCGAGATGCGCGAGCCGATGATGGCGCGCGAGAGAACGTCACGGCCGAACTTGTCGGTACCAAGAAAATGCACCGGCTGCCCATCGACGGAGCCGAAGAAGTGGCGGTCGGTCGGGATCAGGCCGAGAAGGTTGTACTCCGAGCCCTTGACGAAGAAGCCGAGTACGCGCGGATTGTCATAGTCGGGGCCGACGATCGGCTGGAACGTTACCGGATCGAGCTCCTCGGATTCGCCGAGTGCATAGACGCGCGGCGGATAGGTGAGATTGCCGTCCTTATCGTGGAAGCTCACCATCTGCGGCGGCGCGAAGCCGGTATCAGTGGCCTTGGGGTCCATCGGCGCGAAAAAATCGGCGAACACGGCCATCAAGAGCAGCAGGCCGACGAGGACGAGGCCCATCATGCCGGTCCAGGAACGGCGCAGGCGACGCCAGACCAGCGACAGATAGCTTTCGTTGCCGTTATGCAGACCCTTGACGGTCTCTTCGTGCGGCGGCGGGGGAGCGGAATCGAAGGCGAGCATATCAGGCTCCTCCGTACTGGCGGACGCGCGGGTCCAGCATGGCAAGCAGCATATCGGCGATGATGTTGCCGACAATCAGCGTCGCGGAAAGAACCATCATGAAGGTGGCGGTGACATAGACGTCTCCGACCGCCATCGATCCGACGATCGCGGGACCGACCGTCGGCAGCGAGAAGATGATCGCCGTCTCGATTTCGCCGGTCAGCATATAGGGAAGCACGACGCCCTGGTACATGACGAGCGGGTGCAGCGCGTTGGGTACTGCATGGCGCATCACCACGGCGCTGCCAGACAGACCCTTGGCGCGGGCCGTCTCGACGTATTGCGCGTTCAGCGTATCAAGCAGGTTCCCGCGCATGACGCGCATGTTGTAGGCGAGCCCTCCGAACGTGGCGATGGCGACGACAGGCCAGACGTGGTGGACGAGGTCGGCGAACTTCGCCCAGGACCACGGCGCCCCGCCATATTGCGGCGAGAAGAAGCTGCCGATTTCCGAGACGTTGAAGTGGAAAACCATCAGGTAGACGATGATCAGCGCCATCAGGAAGCGCGGCACCGTCATGCCGAGGAAGGAGATGCCCGAGAGCAGGCTGTCGATCCAGCTATACTGGCGGGTGGCCGCCCAGATGCCGAAGCCGATACCGAGGATCGACGCGAATATGTGACAGACCAGCGCCAGAAGCAGCGTGCGCGGCAGGCGTTCGCCAACGACGTCGGCGACCGGCTTGTTGTAGAACATGCTGTAGCCGAAATCACCCTGGGTGATGATGCCCTTGATCCAGGCGAAGTACTGAATGACCATCGGCTGGTCGAGGCCATGCGCAACGCGGTAGGCCTGGGCCTGCGCCTCGGCGGCTTCGAAGGACGCGCCGCTCTGGTTGATCAGCTGCGATCGGATGTAATCGGCATAGTCGCCCGGCGGAGCCTGGATGATCGCGAAGGTCACGATGCTCAGGATGATCAGTACGGGGATGGCGGACGCTATGCGCACGAGCAGGAAGCGTAACATCGGGCTCGTTTCTCCTTGCTGCCAGTCGCGCCTTTCGGTGCGGCCGGCTTGTTGATCTTGCCCGGCCGCGCATCACGCGCGGCCGGTCCGTTTCTTCGGGAGGAGAACTTAGTTGATCGGGCCCTTTTCGCCGGGCTTGCCGGGCAGCTGCTCAGGGAACAGCTCGTACTTGCCCTGCTTGTCGGCAGCCACCCACAGGCGTTCGCGGATGACGGAATCTTCAGCCCAGTTGAACATGAAGATCGGCGTTCCGGCCGGTACGTTCGAGAAGCGCTTGTTGATGATCAGCGCACCCGGGTACTCCGTGAGGCCAACCGTATCGACATTCTCGGTCGCGATCTTCTGGTACTGCTTCATCAGGGCGACGCGTTCGTCATTGTCCTGGCTGGTGCGGAACTTGTTGACGATGTCGACCAGCTGCTGCTCGTAAGGCATCAGATCGACCTTGTCGTCCTTGCCAGCGCGGTGTTGCCAGCTGGTGCGCGGTCCAACCGGAGCGAGCTGCTCGGTGTTCTGCACCACGGATGCAAGTTCCGTCGGGTTGCGCTGGATCAGCCAGTCGAAACGACCGCCGTAATGAGCGTCGTCGCGCTTTGGACCATCGAGGGCATTGAGAATGACCTTGATCCCGAGCTTTTCCATCTGCCCGACGACACCTTCCGCGAGGCTCTTGTCGGTGCTGTAGGTATTGTTGACGAGCAGCACGATTTCGAGGTTCTTGCCGCCTTCGGTGCCGGCGGGGAAGTTCACGAAGCCGTCGCCGTCGGTATCCTTCAACCCAACCTTTTCAAGCAGCGCCTTGGCACCCTTGAGGTCGAAGGGATAGTAGACGACGGAGTTGCGGTCGTAGAAACTCGTGCCCGAGGACAGGCCGCCTGGATAGATCGCCGTGAACGGACCCTTGACGAGCGAGTCGCCGATCGCCTTGCGATCGAGAGCCATGGTGACCGCCTTGCGGAAGTCCTCGTTGCGGTTCAGCTCGCGGATCGCCTGGCTGCGCCCATCCGGTTCGCCCCAGCCATTGGCCGAGAAGTTCATACGCAGATTGTATCCGATCAGGCGCGGGCCGAAGGCGAGACGAGCGGGTGCCGTCTTTTCGGCGGCGCGCTTCAGCGATGCCACGAAGTTTTCCGGCTGCTCGAGGTTCGAAATGTCGCCGGAGCCGGCAACGGCCTGCACGTCGCGGTCCGCCCAGGTCGAAAGCTTGTAGTGCAGCTCGTTGAGGTAAGGCAGCTGGTTGCCCTTCTCGTCGACCTTCCAGTAGTAAGGGTTGCGGCGCATCACGATGATATCGTCGGGACGGTACTCAACCGGCACCCAACCGCCCATGACGGGCATGTTCATGTACTCAGGCGGGAAGGCGTTCTTGAACTGGTCGTAGGTGTTCTTCGAGTATTTCGGATGCTGTGGCTTGAGGATATGCGACGGGCCCGGGCAGAAATTCGGGTACGCCATCGTGTAGAGATACTGCTTCGGGAAAGCTTCCTTGAAGGTCCACTCGACGGTGTAGTCGTCGATCTTCTTCAGCGTGGTTCCCTCGCCGAAAGCCTCGGGCGAAGCGCCGCCGCCAAGCGGCGAGACGTTTGGATCGACGACTTCGTCTTCCCAGTAGAACATGATGTCATCGGCGTTGAAGGCAACGCCGTCAGACCACTTGGCACCTTCGATGAGGTGCATGGTGAGCTTGTGGCCGTCCTCGGACCATTCCCAGCCCTTGGCAAGGTTCGGAAGCGGTTCGGTGTCCTTGGCTTCGACCTGGAAGAGCGGTGCGGTACGCGTCAGGCACTCGGAAAGGCCGATATCGATGCCGCCCCAGCCTTGAGTCTGGCCGGCGCCGTAATTCCAGCCTTCCGGCCGGCCGCCGATGACGTGGCGCAGCGTGTCGCCATAGACGCCGATGCCATCGACCATGTTCTCGGTCTTGAAGACCAGCGGCTCCTTGGGGAGACGGTCCTTGACCGGGGGAAGCTTGCCGGTATCGACAAAGTTCTTCTTCACCCAATCCGGCTCGTTATACGAGGGAAGCGCCTTGAACTCCTCGATGGAATCTCTCGATACATAATTGATCTTGCCTTCCGCCGGAAACTGCGGCGGAACGGGCGGTGTCGTCGGCTCGGAGGCGTAGGCGCTCAAAGCCTGGACCGAGACGCTCAGCGCCAGTCCGGCCAGAATGCCAAGGTTGCGGTAATGTCTCATCGTCTCTCCCTTTTGTATCGGGACGCTTGTCGGCTGCCCCGGTTCTCCTCAACGATCCGGAAACGGGCTTGTGGCGATGGCGTCCCCTCCTTGGGACGCCATCGCCACCCGTCCTCCGGGAAACTTACACGGCCTGCTTGAGCAGCGTCG
>NZ_DDHH01000107.1:0-5352 GCF_002338015.1 Rhizobium sp. UBA1881 | reverse complement strand
ATCCTGATCGCCGCGCTATAAGCGGGTGGCCGATAGGTAGGTCGAACAACTCGTAGACCATGTCGGTCCATGCCAAGGTCTCGTCTGGAAGATTACATTCCCACACGCCGATACGGGCAGCGCGCGACGAGTGATCGAACAGCTTCTTCAGGTGGACGAGTTCGGCGGATGCGTCGGCGGAAATCGCTTCGGCGCCGATCTCGGGGCGATCAGGACGAGCGCACAGGCGTCCCGTAAGCTGTGACCTGACTTCGCGTACAATCGATGAGAACATTCACCGCCTCTGCCATGCAAGAAGGCGTTCATGCCTTCGACTCTGCATATTCTTCAGCAAAGGTTGACGTTGTACTCCAGCGATCGTTTTTCTACTCAATTATAGTGGAAACAGATTATCGTGCCTAAGTAAGCCTTAACGAGCGGCGCCGGAATGGCGACTGTGTGCCAACATCGTCGCAAAAGATCATTCGTCACGCCGGACACTTTCGTCGATGATATTCCGCTGCGCAATGACCCGATCAACGCGCTCTCGCAGCTTCACATCCTGCCATATCGCCCATAGGGCTAGACCAATGACCAGCAAACACAGCAGACGGAACATCCAAAGTGCTCCAACCGGTCCCAATATGGCGACAATCATTGCAGACCGTCGTGAAGAGCTTATATCGTCGATCAGTAGGAGAGCCAAAACTGAGGCGGCAATCGCTAGAATGGCGATGAATCTCAGATTGCAAAATCTCTTCATAGGACCACAAATCACGTCAACGATTGTCGAGAACAATCAGCGTGCCGAACAGCGCGAAGACGTGGATTTCCCCGGTGTCTCGGATCGATCGTCGCGGTTCGCTTCGCGCATGATCCCGCCCATCGTCTTTAAGCGCTCGATCAGGTCGCGGCCATCGGCGGAGGCTCGCGTGCGCTCCAGCATCTGATACTCACGGGCCGCCTGCTGCCAATGCTCGCCGCCGCGCCCATCCGGCCGTCCTTCCTCTTCCCATAGCGCATAGGCGCGCTGATTGATCCAATCGTCTTTACTCAAAAACATGAAAGACCTCGAACAACGGCTTATAAAAATCAATAGCGCAGAGGCTGACAAATGGAGCTTAGGAAGTCGTTACTTCAGCACGACTTTCATCGTCTCAAAGGTGATATTCTGCGTTGGTCCTGGTCTCGGTCTTCTCTTCCGGCTAACGGGCACCCTCGGGTAGCCAGGAATGGTAGAGCGTGTGGTCGGGAAGAATCGGCAGGAATGTCGGGAGCCCGGTGCGTTGCGACTGGTAGGCGGCGGTGACCAATTCCAGCGAATTGCGAGCGTCGGCAAGCGTTACTGGCGGATCTTCGTTGCGCATCAGTGCATGATGGAAGAGCTCGAACTGGCGAGTATAGCCATCTTCCTTGACCTCGTAGCGGACGAGCGCGGCATCCACCTCCTCCTGGTGCTCGTCGTTGCCCGCCTTGAAGGTCCAGGGATCGCGCCCCATCGTATAGGGCTCGACAATGCTCTCTGCCACCAGATTTCGGAAGCAGAACCGCAGGCGCGAGATCTCTTCGCGCGAGCCGAGCGTCATCGACAGGCTGGCGAGCGATCCGTTCTTCATTTTCAATGAAAGTGCTGCGGTGTCTTCCACCTCGATCGGATTGACCAATGTGGTGCCGAAGCAAAAGAGTTCGGCGCAGGGACCGTGAATGTAGTTCAGCATGTCATGGGCGTGGATAGCGTGCCCGAGCAGACCACCGCCAAGCTCAGTTGCCCATTTGCCGCGCCAAGGAACGGCGTAGTAATCCGGACCGCGCCACCAATGGGTTTCGATTGTCGTCAAAAACGCCTCGCCGGCAAGCCCGAGATCGATAAGCATCTTCAGCTTCTGAAGACCGGAGCCATAGCGATACTGGAAGATCGGCATCAGCTTCGGCCCGTTGGCGCTGGCCACGATGCCGGCCATCTCGTCCACTTCGGCGATAGAGCCGAACAGTGGCTTTTCACAGATCACGTGCTTGCCGGCCTCGATTGCCTTGCGGCAGAGGTCAAAATGCGAGCTCGGCGGCGTGCAGATATCAATGATATCGAGATCGGCGCGGGCAATCATTGCCCCCGCATCCTGGGTATACTCAGGGATTGCGAACTCCTCGCAAAGCGCCTTGCCCCGGTCCGCATCGAGCGAACACAGAACCACGACGTCGAACAGCTCCTTGTTCCAGGCGAAACCGGCCAGATGGCGGGCGGCGATGCCAGCCCCGATCACGCCTACGCGAAATTTCTTGCTCATGTCAGCGCCCCTGCCCGTCGCCCTTGCCGATCCTGACCGCGTTCGCCTGCGCCTCCAGAGAGAGCCGGCAAACCTCAAAAACATGCGCGTGCGACATCGCCGTCTGCGTGCGGTCGCGCACGTCAGCCAGGAACGCCTCGAAATAATCGAGCTTCTCGTCGCTGCAATCGATGTGGGTCATCTCTTTGCCGTTGACGAGGAAGAGGTGATCCTTGCCGGGGCGACCGGTGATGTCGATGTATTTGCGCAGTTCGATATAGCCTTCGGTCCCGAGAATAGTGAGACGACCGTCGCCCCATGTCGGCAGGGCCTCGGGTGTGAACCAATCAACGCGGATGTAGCCGGAGCCATTGTCGGAGCGCAGAAGCACCTCACCGAAATCTTGGAAGGCCGGCCGGTCGGGCATGCCGAAATTGCCAATCGAGCTTGCAGCAACCGTGGCCGAAGTCGAACCCGTGTAAAACAGGAACTGATCGACCTGGTGTGAAGCGATGTCTACGATGATACCACCGAATTTCTCCGGGTCGAAGAACCAGTCGGGCCGCGTCGGTAGTTGCAACCGGTGCGGTCCCGTACCGAGCGTCTGGATGACGGTGCCGATCGCACCCGCTTTGACCAGCTTGCCGGCCTTGACTGCTGAGCGCACGCAATGGCGTTCGGAAAAGCAGATCGAGAAGATGCGGCCTGTCTCGGCCACCGTGTCTTTCACCGCCTGCAGCTGCGCTGATGTAGTCACGCCGGGTTTATCGGTCATCACGTCCTTGCCGGCCTTCATGGCGCGGATGGCGAGATCAGCCCGGTCGGCCGGGATCGCCGCGATGCAAATCACGTCGACCGAGGGATCGGCCAGCAACTGCTCACGGTCGATCTGCGGTGCATCGGGATAGGTTTTTTCTAACATCTCGCGAATGGCGGGAACGGATGTCTTCGGGCAATAGCCGACGAATTCGGCACCGGCGGCCAGCAATCCCTTCACATGATCGAAGGTATGCCCATGGTCGATCCCGACAACGGCAAATCTCAACATAGAAACGCGTCCTCCTCACTTGCGACGCGAAGCTCGACATACACCGAGCTTCACCGCACTCCTCGCGACAAGACAGACAGTGAAAGCGATTTCCTGTCAAGATCGCGCGACCAGCGCATACTACCGAGAACGGAATTAACCGACTGTTTCTAAATGAAAATACTTTGTATCTAAATAGTTATTTATCACAGTGACAACATCAGGACGACACCATCAGCAGTGCATTGAAGGAGCGGCCCCAGACCTACGGCGCCGAAGACCACAAGCGGAGCGAACTTCGCAAATAAGTGGCGGCCCAAATGTGAAAGCCATATGTCTTATGGTGCGATGGTTGGTTTCACCCTGTGTGCTTCAATGCGCGACGCGGTGCCCTCGAAGAAAAACTCAAATGCTCAAGCGATAGCCACAAGCTACAGGAAAAGACAGCTTCTAAAGGGCGGGATTTCATTGCCTTGCGCAAGTCCGATGCGAAAGAGCTCGCTGAAGAGTTTAACCGTCACGAAGCTGAATGTCTGGGTAACCCGCTTCTTTAGAATACGTCGAGTGGCGTGACCACAAGACCGTCATCACTTACCTGTCTTCCAAATCGTAGATGCAGGCGAATGGCTTCCAGTCTTGCCTGAGCCGTCAATTATATATTTTGCGCGACGCAACTAACCCGATGTCGCCAAGTTCACCTTAGTCACCGCCGCTTCGGTGTTGATGGCTGGAGAACGACATGACGTCCCTATACGACACAATCAGACACTTTGCAGCATTTCGAGCCCTTACTTCTCCGGACAAGCGCTCATCGCACCATCTCGCAGAGATTCCCGCATTCGGTTCAGATCCTGGCAATCTGGCAGGATGGGTTTTTGTTCCAGACACCATTCGCTGTGATCCGCCCTTGGTAGTAGGCCTCCATGCCTGCACGCAATCGGCGGCCTCATATGATGGCGGCTCCCATTGGGCGCAGCTGGCAGCCGATCTCGGGTTCATTGTCCTCTATCAACAGCGGCGGCAGAACAATTCCAACCTTTGCTTCAACTGGTTCGAGCCGAGCGACATCCGCCGAGACAGCGGGGAAGCGCTGTCGATCAGGCACATGATCGAGACCATCTGTATCAATCACAACGTCGACAGTAGGCAGGTTTTCATCACTGGCTTATCGGCTGGCGGCGCGATGGCGGATGTCATGCTGTCATCCTATCCAGAAATATCTTCCGCCGGGGCGATCATCGGGGGGCTGCCTTACGGTGTCGTCGCATCATCGGTTCCTCATGCTCTCGAGCACATGCGTGGTGTTGGGTTGCCGTCCGGGGCAACTCTCTCGGGGATGGTGCACAGAGCCTCTGCTCATGCTGGACCATGGCCAGCGGTCTCGCTTTGGCAGGGCTCAAAAGATCGGACTGTCGCCGAGGCAAACGCCTACGCACTCGTAGACCAATGGTTGGGAGTTCACGGCTTATCGCCATCGTCCTCCAAGTCATCATTGGATAGCTCGCACCATACGACGAGATGGTCTGACAGCACCGGTTTCGTGCCCGTAGAGTTTCACAGTATTGATGGCATGGGGCACGACACGCCAATCGACGAGAGAGGCGGCTTCGGATCCGCCGGGCCATTCATGCTCGATGTCGGGGTATCCTCGACAGCGGAGATTGCGCGAAGCTGGAACTTGACGCCCTCAATCGCCGTCGACCGCTCTGCGGACGCGGTCCAGACCTTTCCGTTGAAGCCTCAGGGTGTGCCCGCGACCGGGATACAGGACATCATTGAAAAGGCATTCCGCTCAGCCGGGCTCTGCGCTGACCCGAAGTAGCCATTCGCGAACGCGAAAATACCCACGGCCGTGTCCTGGCGGCATTTCCAGGCATCACCCAGAGGAGTTGGCAATGTCCCAACCTATCTCAACACACTCGCCCACCGGCATGACATACGCGACCGACGAAGCAATCACAGCCCTCGACAAAATATCATGGGGGGCAGTGTTCGCGGGTGTGGTTATCGCTCTCGCAACGCAGTTTCTGCTCAATCTACTGGGTGTCGGAATCGGCGCAGCCGTTCTAGACCCTGCCACCG
>NZ_DDHH01000008.1:0-2874 GCF_002338015.1 Rhizobium sp. UBA1881 | reverse complement strand
AGAACCTGAATGTTGCGCCAACAGCGATCAGCCGGCAGATCGAGAACCTCGAATATCATTTCGGCGCGCCGCTGGTGGAGCGCAGCTCGCGCGGCGTCAAGCTGACGGCCGCCGGCGAACTGCTCGCCGCCCGCGCCGGCCGCACCCTGCGCGAGCTCGATCATGTCGGCCAGCTGATCGAGGATCTGAAAGGCCTGCAGGCCGGCCGCGTCGCCATCCACGCCAATGGCGCCACCGTCGCCAATCTCCTGGCGCCGGCGCTGGCCGAGTTCAGCCTCAAATATCCCAAGCTGCATTTCGAGGTCACCATCTCCAGCGCCCGCCAGGCCGTCGAGGCGGCCAATGGCGGCGAGGCGGATATCGCTGTCACCCTGTTTGCGCCGGCCGTAACCGGCACCAAGGTCAGGCTACGCTCCGAGATCGCCTACGACCTGATCGTCTCGACAGGCCATCCGGCAGCCGAGCGGCTGGAGGTCAGCCTCAAGGATATAGCCGACTATCCATTGGCGCTGCCCGATCCGTCCTTCGGCTTCCGCCAGGCTTTCGACGCGCTGTTCGAGAAAGCAGGATTGAGCTTTGATGCCGTCTTCGTCACCAGTTCGCTGGAAATGCTGAAGGAACTGGTGCTGAGCGGCGCAGCCGCGACGCTGCTTCCGGCGCTGACGGTGCGTCGCGAGATCGAGGCCGGCCAGCTGCGTGCCGTGCCGCTGGCGCCGAGAAGTGCCATTCGCACCCATGTCGATCTCTGCGTCGCGCCCGATCGCCAGCTATCGTTTGCCGCCTCCAAGCTTCTCGACTTCATCGAGCGCTTCATGCGCGAGCGCGCCGGCGGCCCTGTCGGCAAGGGCTGAGGAAATGCAGCGGCCGCCAACAGACGGTCTTGCACTTGCATCGCCTTGGACTTGCATCCGGCAGAAAATTCCTGTGTAGCTCTTTCGGCTACACTGAGCACACAAAATCGTCATTGTGTGTGCACAGGCGCAATGACACTCTATCGGCAATCGGCCAGTTGCAGCAAGCGGCGGCCATGAAGGGGACATGATGATCAAGCTTTCGCTCGCGCCCTCGGCGCGTCTCGTTCGTCGTCTTTCGCTTGGGGCCGCCGTCTCGGCCGGCCTGGTGATGCTCAGCCTGACCCCGGCTGAAGCCGCCAAGACCACGCTCAGCCTCGGCATGACCATCGAGCCCACAGGCCTCGACCCGACGATCGCCGCCCCCGTCGCCATCGGCCAGGTCACCTGGCAGAATGTCTTCGAGGGGCTGGTGACGATCGACGAGGCCGGCAAGGTCCAGCCGCAGCTGGCGAAAAGCTGGGAGATCTCGGCCGACGGACTGACCTATACGTTCACGCTGCGCGACGGCGTGACCTTCCATGACGGACAGGCCTTCGATTCGGCCTCAGCCAAGTTCGCGCTCGACCGCGCCCGCGGCAAGGACTCCGTCAATCCGCAGAAGCGCTTCTTCGCCTCCATCGCTTCGATCGATACACCCGATGCCGCGACATTGGTGCTGCATCTCTCCGAGCCCACCGGCAGCCTGCTCTACTGGCTCGGATGGCCGGCCTCCGTCATGGTGGCGCCGAACTCTGCCGCCGACGACAAGACCAAGCCTATCGGCACCGGCCCCTTCAAGTTCGTCAGCTGGGCCAAGGGCGACAAGGTCGAGCTGGAAAAGAACGCCGGCTATTGGAACAAGGATGTCTCGGTCGCGCTCGACAAGGTCACCTTCCGCTTCATCGCCGATCCGCAGGCGCAGGCAGCCGCGCTGAAATCCGGCGACGTCGACGCCATCCCCGAATTCGCAGCACCTGAGCTGATGACCTCGTTCGATGGCGACGCCAGGCTGGCGACCAAGATCGGGAACACCGAGCTCAAGGTCGTGGCCGGCATGAACAATGCCGAAAAGCCTTTCAACGACAAGCGCGTGCGCCAGGCCCTGATGATGGCGATCGACCGCAAGACGGTGATCGAAGGCGCCTGGTCCGGCTTGGGAACGCCGATCGGCAGCCACTACACGCCGAACGATCCCGGCTATGTCGACCTGACCGCCAAGCTCCCCTACGATCCCGAAAAGGCCAAGGCCTTGCTGACGGAAGCTGGCTACCCCGATGGCTTCACCTTCACGATCAAGTCGCCGCAAATGGCCTATGCGCCGCGCAGCGCCGAGGTCATGCAGGCCATGCTCGCCGAAATCGGCGTGACCATGACCATCGAGCCCACCGAATTCCCGGCCAAGTGGGTCCAGGACGTGATGAAGGACCGCGCCTACCAGATGACCATCGTCGCCCATGCCGAGCCGATGGACATCGACATCTATTCCCGCGATCCCTACTACTTCAACTACAAGAACCCTGATTTCAACGCGCTGATGAAGAAGGTCCAGGAAACCACCGATCCGGCCACGCAGGCCAAGATCTACGCCGAGGCGCAAACCATCCTCGCCGACGACGTCCCTGCGCTCTTCCTCTTCGTCATGCCCAAGCTCGGCGTCTGGGACAAGAAGTTGAAAGGTCTCTGGGAAAACGAGCCGATCCCGTCGAACGTACTCACCAACGTCTCCTGGGACGAATAGGTGGCGGGAGGGTTTGTGTTGGTAGGAGAGGATGGAGAGGTTGGGGTAAGCGTTACGGTAACGGCAAGCACCGAGCTTGCGGCGCCCCCTCATCCGACCCTCCGGGCCACCTTCTCCCCATGGGGGAGAAGGGGAGGTTTGGGCGAGCGGCTCACCCCGAGTCTCTTCTCCCCAACGGGGAGAAGGTGCCGGCAGGCGGATGAGGGGGCCACACGCTCGAAGTTCATTTACAGCCGAGTCGCCAACAGCCATCGCCCCGCCCAGGTTACCCCCCTCTGCCCTGCCGGGCATCTCCCCCACAAG
>NZ_DDHH01000062.1:0-37134 GCF_002338015.1 Rhizobium sp. UBA1881 | reverse complement strand
AATCGACGCCGATGCCGACATTCGGCCCGATCGCCTCGCGGATCGTCGCGATCGTCGCAACGGCCTTGTCGATCTTCTCGTTGCTGTCGACGATTTGCATCTCCTCGCAGCCATTGAGCTTGATCGCCTTAAAGCCACGCGCGACCACATCCTTGGCATTGCGCGCGACGTCGGCCGGCCGGTCGCCGCCGATCCAGCTATAGACTTTGATCTTGTCACGCACCTGGCCGCCCAGCAGCGAGTGGATGGGCTGACCGAGCGCCTTGCCCTTGATATCCCACAGCGCCTGATCGATGCCCGAGATCGCGCTCATATGGACGGCGCCGCCGCGATAAAAGCCACCGCGATACATGACCGTCCAGTGATCCTCGATCAGGAACGGGTCCTTGCCGATCAGGTAGTCCTCGAGTTCGTGCACTGCCGCCTGGACGGTGAGCGCACGGCCTTCGACCACGGGTTCACCCCAGCCGACGATACCCTCATCGGTCTCGATCTTCAAAAACAGCCAGCGCGGCGGGACGATATAGGTCGTGAGCTTGGTGATCTTCATGGTCTTACTCGCTTTAGCTGAGAATGAGGTCGGCGGCTTTGCCGGCGGCGGCGAGAACGGCCGCGTTGGTATTGCCGCTGACAATGGTGGGCATCAAGGAAGCATCGACAACGCGCAGGCCGCGCGTGCCGCGGACCCGCAACTGCATGTCGAGCACGGCTTCCGGATCGCTGTCGGCACCCATCTTGCAGGTTCCGACAGGATGGTAGCCGGTCTTGACGGTGCGCTTGCAATGGGCAGCGATGCCCTCATCGCTGCTGACGTCGGGGCCGGGAAAGATTTCCTTGTCGATCAGTTCCTTCATTGGCGAGGCGTCGAGCACGGTGCGGGCAAAGCGGAAGCTTGCCATCGTCAGCCTGAGATCGTCGGGATGCGCGAAAATCTGCGTGTCGACGATCGGGTTGGCGAACGGGTCGCTCGAAGACAACGTGACCGAGCCACGTGCCTTGGGACGCAGCAGCAGCGAGTTGATCGTCACCCCGTCGCCCGGATCGGTGCCCATCACATCGCGATCGAGGTAGACGGTCGGCACGCAAAACATCTGGATGGTCGGCCGCTCGTTGTTGCCGTCAGGATCGTAAAAAGCACAGGTTTCGACGCCCGTGGTCGACACCGGGCCCGACTTGAACATCAGATATTGCAACCCGGCCTTGATCATCGGCCAGCCGCGATCCTGCCCGTAATAGCCGAACGATCCCTTCGTGGTCGCCACGACGGGGCACTCGTAGTGGTCCTGCAGGTTCTTGCCGACACCGGGCAGGGCGACGGTCGTCTTCAGACCATGACGCTTCAGCTCCTCTTCCGGCCCGATACCCGACAGCATCATCAGCTTTGGCGTCTGGTAGGCGCCGGCCGCCACGATGACTTCGCTTCCGGCTTGCGCGCGCTTCGGCGTACCCTTTTGCACATAGCGTACGCCGGTCACTCGGTCGCCGTCCATATCAAGCGAGGTGACGGTGGCGCCGGTTTCGATCGTTAGAAGCGGATCACTCATTACAGGCGCCAAAAAGGCGTCCACGGCGCTCGAGCGCTTGCGCGTCCTCCAGTCGATCGTGTGCTGCATGAAGCCGACGCCGAACTGGCGGGCGCCGTTGAAATCCGGATTGTAGGGAATGCCCATACCCTGCAGCGTCTTCACATAGGTCCGCGTCATCGGGCTGGTGTGGCCGAGATGCGAGATCTTCAGAGGACCGCCGACGCCGTGAAACTCGCCGGCGAGATGGTCATTGTCTTCCTGTGCCTTGAAGTACGGCAACAGGTCCCGATACGACCAGGCATCGTCGTTCGATCCCTCAGGCGTGGAAAGCTCGTTCCACAGATCGAAATCGGCCGCCTGGCCGCGCATGTAGACCATGGCATTAACAGCACTGCCGCCGCCCAGAACCTTGCCCTGCGGCACGATCGGTCCGCGCCCGTCAAGCTGCGGCTGCGGCTTGGTCTGGTGCATGGCGAGATAAGTGTCCTTGGCGAGGAACTTCATGTAGCCGGCGGGAAAATGCATGATCGGGTTCGCCTTGGCCGGCCCCCGCTCAAGCATGAGAACCCTGGCCTTCCCCTCTCGCACCAGTTTGGCCGCGACCACGCAGGCGGAGCTTCCGCCGCCAATGATGATGTAGTCGTAACGGTCTTTCGCGGACATTCACCAACTCCGGTCTTAGTATTCTCAAATTGCCTCGGGGCGCAGACGAACGCTGCCCGAGAGGCTTTCATGCGGCGCCAGCACCTTCAGATCGCCGAGATCAGCGAGGTGATGACCATCGGCCAGATGCGTCATCGGCTCGAAGCAGAAATAGTCGCGCTTGAAGCTCGGGTCGAAGCCGGTATCGGACACGAAAACGAAGGCGTGTTTAAAAAGGGGTTCGGCCTCAAGCCTCAACGCGGTCTGCCGCTCGGGCCAGGAAATCGTCGCCCTGCCGTCCCAGCCTTCGAAGCCGTTGTTGACCCAGCGATGTGGCAGCTCAGCCGGTTGTCTGAAGTCAAGATCGGTTGGGATATCCGTCCGCTCGCCCGGCAGCCAACCCTCGACCTCGGTCCAGAATTTCTGCGACCGCGCCTGAAGCGTCGTTTTCGGCGTCATCGGGAAATAAGGATGCCAGCCGAGACCGAAGGGCATGGCCCGGTCGCCACGATTTTCGACCGTCAGCGTCATCGTCAGGCCGGATGCGTCGAGTGCGAAGCGCTGGCTTGCGCGATAGACGTAAGGTGTTGAGCCGCCGCGATGGGCGAAACTCATCTCGACCATCTCATCGGTCTGCCGGTCGATCGTCCAATCGGCCTGCCAGCCCTCGCCGTGGAGATAATGCTTGTCCCATTCGGTGTTCGGCTCGAACCGATACTCCTCACCTTCGAATACGAAGCCGTTGTCGCGGACGCGGTTACCGAAAGGAACAAGCGGGTAGCAGGCGGAGGAAAGTGCGTCTGCCTCTGATGACGGCGCCGCGCGCAGCAAGGGCACGCTTTCGCCCTGCGTCTCCTTCCAGAAGCCCAGGACCAGGCCTCCCTTGGAAGAGACGCGAAGCGAAAGCGATCCGGATTTCAGATCGAGCACCGTCATCGCATCAGCCCTTGTTGCGCGACATGCTGCGCTTTATCGCCTGGATATTGGCGAGCACCGCGATGACGATGATGAGACCGCGCACGACCTGCTGGAAGAACGGATTGATGCCGAGCAGGACGAGGCCGTTGCCGATGAGCGTGATGACGAGAACGCCGAGCAGCGTGCCGAGCATCGAGCCGCGCCCGCCGGAGAGCGACGTGCCGCCGACGACAACGGCCGCGATGACGTCAAACTCGAGCCCGTTCGCCGCAGTGGCATTACCCGAGCCCAAGCGGGAAACGAGCAGGATGCCGGAGATGGCGGCCATCGCGCCGGCGATCGCAAACAGCGCCACGCGGATCTTCGAGACGCTGATGCCGCTCAAAAAAGCCGCATGCGCATTGCCGCCGATCGCGAAGACGGAGCGCCCGAAGGCGGTCTTGCGGCTAACGAAGGCGAAGATCGCGAAGAATACCAGCATGATGATGGCGGCCGGCGGAATGCCGAGAACGGAGCGGTCGAGCGCGTCGAGCGTATCGTTACGGCCGATCGAGACGGGAAGCGCGTCGGTCACAAACAATGCCGTTCCTCGAAGCGCGCTCCAGAGACCAAGCGTCGCGACGAAGGAGGGAACGTCGAAGTAAGCGCGCAGCGCGCCGGCAATCGAGCCAAGCAATGCGCCGATGACGATCGAAAGTGCAAATGCCACCGGCGTTGGCACGCCCCACTGTAGAAGGAAGGCAAGAACCACCGAGATGAACGCGACCATCGGCCCGACGCTGACATCGATCTCGCCGGCGATGATGATCAGGGTCGCTGCCCAGGCAGCGATGCCGATCGTGGCGGCGTCGCGCAGGATATTGATCTGGTTGTTGAAAGACAGGAAGCCATTGGCTGTCGATGTGAAGACCACATAAAGAACGACGATGGCGACGAAGAGGCTCAGCTCGTTCATGTGCTGGGAAAAGCTGAAGCCCGACTTCTTGCTTGATGATGCTGACGTTGCAGCCTGGTCGAGTGACATGGCGTCTCTCCCTCAATGTCCGGCGATGCAGGCAGCCATCAAGGCGTCCTGATCGATGTTTGGTGATTTGAATTCTTCGCCGAGCGTTCCGTCGCGCAAGACCAGCACGCGGTCGCAGACGAGCGGTAGCTCCTCGATCTCACTGGAGACGAAGATGACGCTGCGCCCTTCGGCAGCCAACTGTCGAATGATGGCATAGATTTGCGCCTTGGCTTCCACATCGACGCCCCTGGTCGGCTCATCAAGCAGCAGAACGCGGCTGTTGGCATAGACCCAGCGGCCGATGACGATCTTCTGCTGGTTACCACCAGACAGCGTGCCGATCGGCGTGTCAGTGCGCGCCGTCTTGACGTGCAGGCGTTCAATGACCTTGCGCGTCGCCTCGGCCATCATCTTCGCCGAAAGAATGCCGCTCCTGCTGACGCCGGAAAAGTTCGTCGCAAGCGTGTTTTCGTCGACGCCGAGAAGCGGGACGATACCCTCCTCCTTGCGGCTTTCCGGCGTGTAGCCGAAACCGCGCGACAGCATGCGCTTATAGTGACCGGGCCGGACTGACTTGCCGTCGACGAGCACCTCGCCTTGGTCCTGGCGCCGCACACCCATGATCGCCTGCAGCAGTTCGGTGCGGCCTGCGCCCAGCAACCCGGCGATGCCGAGAACCTCGCCGGCCTTCAGGTGAAACGAGACCGAATTCAGCTTCGGCGCCAGCGCGAGGTTGCGAACCTCAAGCAAGGTCTTTTCCTGGCTTCTGTTTTCCAGCGCCGCTGCCTGCGATCCTTCCGAGCCCAGCATGAGCCGGACGATCTCGCGCGTATCGGCACCCTTGACGTCAACAGTGTCGATGATGCGTCCGTCGCGCATGACGGTGGCCGAATGCGCGATCTGGCGGATTTCGTTCATGCGGTGGCTGACATAGATGACGGCGATGCCTTCGGAGGCGATGCGCGTCACGGCGGCCATGACCTTCTCGGCCTCGGCGGCGGCAAGCGAACTCGTCGGCTCGTCGAGAATGACGAGCTTCGGCTTTCCGAGGAGAACGCGGGCGATCTCAAGCAGCTGGCGTTCGGCCGGGCTCAGGCTTGCGACCAGCGTGTTGGGCGCGCGCTCTAGACCGAGCCGACCCATCGCCTCGCAGGCTTGCGCTTCCATCTCCGCGTACTGGATGACGCCGCCTTTTCGCGGCCAGCGTCCGAGAAACAAGTTTTCGGCGAGCGTCATGCCCGGAACAAGGCTCAGTTCCTGATAGACGACACGCACGCCCTTGTCGAAAGCATCCTGGGCGCGGCCGGAGCCGGCATGGCGCAACTCCTCGCCGTCAACCTCGACGGTGCCGCTGTCTGGAATTTCCGCGCCGGTCAACATCCGGATCAGCGTCGACTTACCAGCGCCATTCTTGCCGAGCAGCGCTCTAACCTCGCCGCCGGCCACCTGGAATGTCGCATTGTCAAGCGCGAGCACGCCGGGATAGCGGCGCGTGCATCCCTTGATGGATGCGATCGGGCGGTGAGCGAGGTTGGGCGCAAGTGATGTCTGTGTCATGAAACTTTCCACCGATGAAAGATGCCGCCAGTCGCCTGGCGGCCTCGATTGTCGTGAAACTCAGGCCCGAAGCCTCACGGAATGCCGTCGGCGTGTGCCTTCAGCCAAGCCTTGCCGTCTTCTGAAGACTTGTAAACGTCGATGTCGTAGGGAACCTTGATGTCGGCGGGCGCCTGGCCATCAACGGACTTGATCGCCTGGGCGAGCGCCAGTTTGCCGAGGCCCTGGCCCGAGATGTCGACGACGGCCTTGATGACCGTGAAGTCGGAGAGCTCCTGGGCGATCTCGGTCGTCATGTCGCCGCCGAAGACCACGACCTGGCCGGTCTTACCCTGGCTCTTGACGGCACGAGCCGCACCAAGGGTCGCACCGCCGGCTTCGCCGAAGAATGCATCGATGTCAGGGTTCGACGACAGCATGGTGCTGGCGACGGAGACAGCCTTGTCGAGGATCGCGCCTTCCTGGTTGGCGACGATCTGAGCACCCGGCACCTTGGCCTTCAGCGCTTCCTCGAAGCCCTTGCGGCGCGTCACGCAGACCTCGACGAATTCGCAGTTCAAAACCGCGATCTTCGGTGCGTCCTTTTTCTCGGCGATGAAGTAATCGGCGGCGGCTTCGCCAAGCTTGTGCCCGAAATCATAGGGGTCGCCGACGGCGTAAGCGGAGATGTACTCCTTCATGTCGGCGTCGTTGAGGCATGTATTGTAGCAGACGACGGGGATGCCCGCGTCATGAGCGCGACGGATGGCACGCGAGGAACCGTCGGCAGAAACCGGGGAAACGATGATCGCCTGAACGCCGGAGGAAATGAGCGAATCGATGAAAGACGATTCCTTGCTGGCGTCACCTTGCGCATTCGTCTCGATAACATCGAGCTTGCGGCCGGCTTCGTTGGCACCCGTTTGGATACCCTTGCGAACGCCGGCATAAAAGCCCTGAGCGTCCATGTAGATTGCACCGACCTTCAGGTCTTTGTCCTGTGCGAAGGCGGGCGATAGCCCCGCTGCGGCGAATGTTCCAAGTGCCAGCATTGTGGCGCGCGTAATGAGCTTCATCGCTCCCTCCCTTGAGATCAGATGGTGAGGAATGCGGACCCGCCCGCCTCCTCCAGCGCCACCAACCATATTCTTGGTCTTACCAATGTCAATATAAATACGATTTATTTTTCGTAAGATGTGTTTTTGGTGCGGTATCCTGTGCTAAACATATCCGCACGGAGCGCCGTTTCGCCTATAAATCGTATTTTTTGGTACGCACGCTTGACTGGTCTGGCGTCGGCAGCAAGCTGGAACTGAAAGAATCGGAGATAAATCTGTGGCGACAACGCAAACAGACAGGAAATTGACGGAAGGCGGAGTAGAGATCGCATCCCGCGGAAAGAGAAGTGTTCGCGAAACCCTGCTATCGCGTCTCGTCCATATGATCGTTGCGGGCGATTTCGCAGAAGGATCGACTTTGCCCAATGAGGCAGAATTGACCGAGAAATTCTCCGTCAGTCGCACGAGCCTGCGCGAATCCATGCAGTATCTGAGCGCGCTCGGCATGGTTCGCTCGCGCACTCGGGCTGGAACAATCGTGCTCCATCGAGAAAACTGGAACTACCTGGACCCGCTGGTTCTCGACGTGATGCTTTCAATCGGCGGGGACGAGGCGTTTTACACCTCTCTGATCGATGCGCGCCAGTTGCTCGAGCCGGCCGCTGCCGCCCAAGCGGCAGCCAAGGCCACTGCCAAGCAGCTCGCCCGGATCGCTCAGGCATTCGAGGACATGGTCGATGCGAATGCGCGCGATAACGAGGAGTGGAGCAGGGCCGACCTCGAGTTTCACACGGCGATCATCAACGCCAGCGGCAACTGGGTCTATCGTCAATTCGCCAGCGCAATCCGCGCGGCGTTGCTTGCCAGTTTCCGGCTGACGAACCGCGCCAGCCAGTCTCACGAGCAGGCCATCCAGAAGCACCAGGATGTGCTCGAGGCGATCCGCATGCGCAATCCTGACAATGCACGCCGCGCAATGGAAACACTGATCGGGGTCGCGCGCGCCGAAATTACCGAGGCCCTGAAGCGCCCTTCCGCAACAGGATAAGCGGTCGGCGATCACGACAGCGCGAAAATCTTGACCTCGCGGCCGATGCCCTGCAGCGCGGCCATGCGCGACACCGAATGAACGCTGCGCTCCCGCAGCATCTCCGAGACACGGCTGTCGTGCACCACCGCCTCCGTTGTCATGATGACATTCGGATCGGCGAGACCTTGGACGCGTGAGGCGATGTTGACCGTCTGGCCGAAGTAATCCTGGCGATCGTTCAAATTGACCGCGAGGCACGAGCCCTCATGGATGCCGATCTTCAAGAGAAGATCGTCGGCACCGTGCTCGGCGTTCAGGCGCAACATGGCCTTTCGCATCCGCAAGGCCGCCGCCACCGCACGGTCGGGCGTCGGAAAGCTCGCCATCACGGCATCGCCTATCGTCTTGACCACCGCGCCCGTTTCGGACGCGACAATCTCGTTGAGAACGCGAAAATGCGATCGGACGAGATCGAATGCCGCAATGTCGCCGACGCGCTCGTAAAGTGCTGTCGATCCTCTGAGGTCGGTAAACAGAAAGGTGAGGCTGGTGATCTTCAGGCGCTGATCGACGTCGAGCGTGTCGGTTCGGTATATGTCGCGAAAGCTCTGGTTCGTCAGCAAACGCTTGGCCGTGAGAAACGGCCGCCTGCGTCCCAACAGATCATGTAGCTCATCGCCGGCGACACAGACATTCGGCACCACTCTACGGTCGGTGTGGTTTTCAAGCGCGAGCCGGAGCAGACCGGGACGCAGCGTGACGGTCTCGTTGAGCGCATGGCTTTGGGTAATGACCATCGAGAGCGACTGACGCTCGCTGGTGGGATCGCCCTTTACATCTATGAACTGCGCCGAGTGCGTGACAGCGTCGAAGATGATGACGAACTGGGCCGGCAACTGAAACGAGACGAAGGCTTTTTCGCCCGGAGACAGGTCGATCATCTCCAATTGAATGGGCGCGAACTTTTCTTCGAGATTATCAGGCAGATCGACACCGGAGCTGAAGAACATCTGCCGATAATATTCCAGAGGCGGCAAAAGATCGGGATCATGGGCCGCGATGCGGCGCACTCGTGGGTTCACAGTGAACGTCACCTCGACCATCTCATCAAGCGTCGGCTCATAACCCGCGGCACAAAGCCCGCAATGATAGATATCATGGACAACACCCTTGAGGCTTGCCCCTGTATCGAGCACCCCGCCGCAGCCCGGACAAAGTACATTCCACGTCATGTCGAAAATGCCGAGCCGAGCCGCATGCAAAAATGCTGCGATTGTGCGCTCCTCGCTAAGTTGGTGCCTGCAAGCAAAGGCGAGCACGTTGATACGATTGAGATCGCGATCGACGCCATCGGCGACAGCGGCCTCGATCAATGCGACAGCCTCTGCGTCAGCCGTCTGTCGCAGGGCGCCAAATAGGGTCTCGGCATCGCTCATGTGACCATTCCATCTGGACAATCGACAGCGGACATCACCAAGATAACCATTATATCACGCCGATGCGAAGAATACATCGGGGCGCGTGAGCGCGTATGAGGCGTTGGTTCGAGCCCACCTCTGCTTGCGATCAGAGCCAGGAGCAATCCGGCGTAGATTAACGCCGGCCGCCGACCAATCGCAGGGCCGTCGAGGGCTCGTTTCGGTCATCGACGGTGACCTTGAATACCGAGACGAGTTCGCGCAGCCGGTTGGCTTGGCCGGCAAGCACAGCGGACGCAGCATTGCTCTCCTCCACCATGGCGGCGTTCTGCTGGGTGTCCTGATCCATGCCGTTCATCGCCGTGTTGATCTCGACCAAACCGATACTCTGTTCGCGCGAGGACAGGGCGATTGCTTCCATATGCTGGTTGATGGCGACGACGTGCCTGCCGATGCCGTGAAGCGCCTCGCCCGTGTCCCTGACGGCGCGCACGCCCTCTTCGACTTCAAGCGTGGAGCCGTCGATCAGAGCCTTGATCTCCTTGGCGGCGTTGGCGGATCGCTGCGCCAGTTCGCGAACCTCGTGTGCCACGACAGCGAACCCCCGTCCGGCCTCGCCGGCACGAGCCGCCTCGACGCCGGCGTTGAGCGCCAGCAGGTTGGTCTGGAAAGCGATCTGGTCGATAGTCGCGATGATGCTTGCGATCCGCTTCGACGACCCTTCGATCCGCTCCATCACGGAGACCGCCTCATCGACAAGGACGGCCCCCTTCGACGCGCTGTCATTGGCCGCACGCGCGACCTGTTGGGCATCCTCAACACGTTTCGTCGCATTCGAGACATTGGCCGTTATCTCGTCGAGTGCTGCGGCGGTTTGCTCAAGCGAGGCCGCCTGGCGCTCCGTGCGTTGCGCCAACTGGTTTGCGCCGCTGCTGATTTCCTGGGTGCCGTTGTCGATAGAATGGCTGGACTGCATGATCTCGCCCATCACCTCGGCCAGCTGTCTCAACGTCGCATTCAGATCGCCTCGCAGGCTCTCAAAATCCGGTGCGAATGGTTCGACAAGCTGGAAGGAGAGGTCGCCGGACGCCAGTCGCTTGAGGCCAGCACCAAGATCGCCGGTTGCCTGCAGCAGTCGTTCGCGTGCGAGCGCTTCGGCCTGCTCTTGCATCTGGACGCGGCTAGCCTCCGCATCCCGGCGCGCCGCGACGGCCTCTGCCTCGAGTGCGGCGGCAGCGATCGCCTGCTGCCGGAACACATCGAGCGCCTTCGCCATGGCACCCACTTCGTCGCGCCTTGCGGCACCCGGCGCAGTCTGCTGCGTGTCTCCGTCGGCCAGCCGACGCATCGCCGCCGTAATCATCAGGATCGGCGCGCTGATCGAGCGACCGATCAGCCATACGCTGAACAGGATGAGGCCGATCGCAACAGCGATCAACGCGATTACGAGCGTGATGTTGCGTTGCCCGACGCGATCATTCTGCGCCAGCGTCGCGGTCTGCGCCGCTGCGTAGCTTTCGATGATGTCAGAAAGCACCGGCTGCACCGCTGAATAAGCAGCGCTAACCGCGTCTCGCGCGGAGGCCTCCTCAAGCGTCGCCTTGCCATAAAGCCGGAACGCATTCTGGTAGACCGCGAGCGCTTCGGCGGCGCGCATGCGCTGTGCGCCGGGCCGGAACGCCTTCTTCATCAATTCGGTAAACGTCGCGACTTCGGCGGTGTGCTTGGCAAGGTAATCCGGATTTCGGCGCAGAATGAAATCCTTCTCGTGTCGCCGCATCATCAACATGCTGGCCTTCAGCTCGGCATCCGCCACGCCTTCGAGCTGGCCTTCGATCGAGTGCACAGCCTCGCGCATGGCGCCTTCGAGACCCTGGGACTGATCAAGTCCCAATTCCTTGTCCTTTGCCACGAGTGCCGAAAACGTGCCGGCATAGGCGCGCAGCGCGCCACTCAAAGCCTCAAGCTTGGCGGCCTGATCGGGCTGCGCATCACCCTTCAGCCGATCAATCACCGAGTTGGCCCTTTGGAGGGCTTTGTCGAAATCTTCGATTGTGCCGAGCTGCCGCGTAAGAAGGAATTCCTTTTCCCATAGCAGGGTACCGCGAATATCGTCCCGCGCGGTTGCGACATCACGTTGCTGCCTTGCCAAACCGTCGGCGGTCTGGCGATAGCGGGCTTCGACTTGTCGCTGACCGATGAAGATGGCGGAAATCGCGACAATCCCGATCAGGGCGACCAAGGCAAGCAGCATCACGCGATAGGAAATTTTCAAGTTTGAGAGAAAGGTCACGACACACCCCCGGCAATTTTGTCGGGCGCTTACATCATCTGTGACGTTAAGCATTCACAAACCGGGGATGAAACTTTCGTGATTTTGCGAAGAAAATAACCTTGGCGCGCGCAGCCTTTTAGCCACTCAACTTTGGATGCTTGGGTAAGCGAGATGACAACTCATAAGCCGCGCCAGATAGGGAGAGGGTCGGACGTTCGATCGAATGGAAAGCAATCCCCAGTGGATCGAACGCCCTTATTCCTGACCATCAGACAATCGAAATCATGGCCGCCTCGACCTCACTTCACGGCACTTGCCGCATAGATCTGATCGATAGCCTCCTGCATACAGCGATCGAATTCAGCGTCGCTCATCGTGACACGCAAATCCTCCGCCAGCGCTCTTGAGAAACTTGCGATCATACCGTGGTTCTGGCTCAGCTTTTCGCAAGCCTCGGCCCGGCTGTAGCCACCTGACAAGGCGACAACGCGGATGACCGACTTGTGGTCGACAAGCGGCTTGTAAAAGTCGTCGACGCTTGGCAGCGTAAGCTTGAGCATGACCTTCTGATCCGCCGGCAGGGCGTCAAGTTCGCGCAGGATTTCTTCGCGCAGGATCACCTCCGCCTCGCGCTTGGTCGGGCTCTTGATCGAGACCTCAGGCTCGATGATCGGAACGAGGCCGTGGCCAATGATGCGCTGCCCCACGGTGAACTGCTGGTGCACGACGGCGGCGATACCGGCCCGGTTGGCTTGGGCTATCACGGAGCGCATCTTGGTGCCGAAGATACCCTTCTTGACGGCGCGCTCCAGCAAACCGTCGAGTTCCGGCATTGGCTTCATGACCTGAACGCCATTGACTTCGGCTGCCAGCCCCTTATCGACTTTTAAAAACGGGACGACACCACGGTCTTCCCAGAGGAACGCGGGAACAGGCTTGCCCTTGGCGTCACCGTCCATGGTTCTCTCGAAGAGAATGGTGCCGATCACCTTGTCGCCCGAGAATGCCGGCGCCGTCATGATACGAACGCGCATCTCGTGGACCAGGCGAAACATCTCATCTTCACTGCCGTAGTCGGTATCCGCAATGCCGTAGAGGCGCAGAGCGCCCGGCGTCGATCCGCCGCTCTGATCGAGAGCAGCGATAAAACCCGCCTTTTCAGCCATCTGGGACATCATTCTTGCATCTGGCATTATTTCCTCCCTGCTGCATTTCGCACGTCTCGGAAGACGACCTCCGACCAGGCTGAGCAACCCGGTGCAAAAGCAACGTCTCATATTCCTAAGCAAACGGCCACCTCCTTGTGTCGACGCTTTCTGCGGCCGCATGGAACAAGGCTCGTTGCCGGTCATTAACGTGCGAGGTATCGCGAAAGGAGACCGAGACGATGGCCAAGGACGTCACAAACCGCCGGGCGAAAGAGCATGTGGACGAGGATCAGAATGGTGTGATCGTTGCTGGACCTGAAGCCCATGCACGCGAGCATGCAGGCACAGATCCCGCTCACAAGGCATCGCCGAGCAAGGACAAAAGCACCGCCAAATCGGCGGTGCAGCCAGCCAGTGGTGGCAAAGGCTAACGGGCAGCTCTACGTCGATAGACACGACGATATCCGCCCCACGAAACGGAAAACCTCCCCGCATGAAGCCGCAAGCGGGGAGGTTCTTTTCGAGGTCTGCGAGTAGACCCTGCGCCTTAGGCGGTCAGATCAAAGCGGTCAGCGTTCATCACCTTCGTCCAGGCAGCAACGAAGTCCTTCACGAACTTCTCCTTGCTGTCGTCCTGGGCGTAGACTTCGGCATAGGCGCGCAGCACCGAGTTCGAACCGAAGACGAGATCGGCGCGGGTCGCGGTAAAGCGCACGGCACCGGTCTTGCGATCACGGATTTCGTACGAGTTGCGGCCGGTCGGGACCCAGGAATAGTCCATGTCCGTCAGCGTGACGAAGAAATCCGTGGTGAGCGCACCGACCTTCGATGTGAAGACGCCATGGTTGCTGCCGCCGTGGTTTGCGCCGATGACGCGCAGGCCACCGACGAGAGCCGTCATCTCTGGCGCGGTCAGCCCCATCAACTGGGCGCGGTCGAGGAGCAGTTCCTCGGCGCTGACCACATAGTGCTCCTTCTGCCAGTTGCGGAAACCGTCAGCGACCGGCTCAAGCGGCGCAAAGCTCTCGGCATCAGTCTGCTCTGCAGTGGCGTCGCCACGACCGGCGGCGAACGGCACTTGGATATCGAACCCTGCAGCCTTGGCTGCCTGTTCGACACCGTAGTTACCGGCAAGAACGATCACATCGGCAACCGAAGCGCCGCTTGCGGCAGCGATCGGCTCCAGCACGGCCAGAACACGGGCGAGGCGTTCAGGCTCGTTGCCGGCCCAATCCTTCTGCGGCGCCAGCCGAATGCGGGCGCCGTTGGCCCCACCGCGGTTGTCCGAACCACGGAAGGTACGGGCACTGTCCCATGCCGTGCTGACGAGGTCGGCGACGGAGAGGCCGGATGCGGCGATCTTCGCCTTGACGGCTGAGACGTCGTAGCTCGTGCTGCCTGTCGGGATCGGGTCCTGCCAAAGCAAGTCTTCCGCCGGAACATCCGGGCCGATGTAGCGCGCCTTCGGGCCCATGTCGCGGTGGGTCAGCTTGAACCATGCGCGAGCGAAGGCATCCGAGAATGCGGAGAAATCGTCGCGGAAGCGCAGCGATATCTCACGGTAGATCGGGTCGACCCGAAGTGCCATGTCGGCGTCCGTCATCATCGGGTTCAGGCGGATGCTCGGGTCTTCCACGTCGACCGGCTTGTCGGCGTCGGCGATCGAGATCGGCTCCCACTGGGTGGCGCCCGCCGGGCTTTTCACCAAATGCCATTCATGCTTGAAGAGCATTTCGAAGAAGCCGTTGTCCCACTTCGTCGGCTCGGTGGTCCATGCCCCCTCGATGCCCGACACCACGGTATTGCGGCCGATGCCGCGACCCTTGGTGTTCAACCATCCGAGACCCTGGGATTCCGGACCTGCCGCTTCAGGATCGGCGCTGAGATCGGCGGGGTTGCCGTTGCCGTGGCTCTTGCCGATGGTGTGACCGCCGGCAGTCAGCGCCACGGTCTCTTCGTCATCCATGCCCATGCGGGCAAAAGTTTCGCGCATCTGCGCGGCAGTGGCGAGCGGGTCGGACTTGCCGTTGACGCCCTCGGGGTTGACGTAGATCAGACCCATCTGGACGGCTGCCAGCGGGTTCGAAAGCGTGGCCGGCTTGGCGACATCGCCGTAGCGGCCGTCGCTCGGTGCGAGCCACTCCTGCTCGTCACCCCAGTAAACGTCCTTTTCCGGTTGCCAGATATCTTCGCGGCCGAAGCCGAAACCGAAGGTCTTCAAGCCGGCGACGTCATAGGCGATCGTGCCCGCGAGCGCGATCAGGTCGGCCCAGGAAATCCGGTTGCCGTACTTCTTCTTGATCGGCCAGAGAAGGCGGCGGCCCTTGTCGGTATTGACGTTGTCCGGCCACGAATTCAGCGGAGCGAACCTCTGGTTGCCGGTGTTGGCGCCGCCGCGGCCGTCTGCCGCACGATAGGAGCCGGCCGCGTGCCAGGTGACGCGGGCCATCATGCCGACATAGCTGCCCCAGTCGGCCGGCCACCATTCCTGGCTTTCGGTCATCAGTGCGCGCAGATCGCTCTTCAGCGCCTCGACGTCGAGGTTCTTCAGCTCTTCGCGATAATTGAAATCCTTGCCGAGTGGATTGGTCTTGGTGTCGTGCTGGCTCAGAATGTCCAGGTTCAGCGCGTTCGGCCACCACTGCGTGACGGATTTGCCAAGCGCCGTATTGCCGCCGTGCATGACCGGACACTTGCCGGCCGATGGTGTCTTTGTGTCCACGTTCACTCTCCCTAAAATTCGAACTCGGGTTGGCGTCGCGTGCCAAGTGTTCCTTGCGCAAGAAATGCTGCGCGGGGTCAACGAACCAGCTGTCTGGCTCAAGTCCCGAAAAAGGAATTAAGGGACCCGGTCGATAAATTCCAATTGTATATTCTGAACGCGCTGATAGGTTTTGGTTATGATTGGCTTATCCATGAAGCACCTGCGTTATTTCGAGGCCCTAGCACGGCTGGGGCACTTTGGCCGCGCTGCCGATGCCTGTGCGATTTCGCAGCCGGCGCTATCCGTGCAAATCCGCGAACTCGAGGCGTTGATCGGCGCTCCTTTGGTGGAGCGCGGTGGCCGGCAGATCCGTCTTACCAGTCTCGGCGAGGAGTTTGCGGAGCGCGTACGCGCCATACTGCGTTCGGTCGACGATCTTGCCGATCTGGCGCGCGCCACGCAGACGACGCTTTCGGGCCGGCTTCGCATCGGCGTCATTCCGACGATCGCCCCCTATCTACTGCCCGATGTGATCAAGACGCTCACCCAGCGCTATCCGGGGCTTGATCCACGCCCGCGCGAGGCGGTGACCCAGCGGTTGATCGAGGACCTGCACGAGGCGAGATTGGACGCAGCAATCGTTGCCCTTCCCGTATCAGAGACGACGCTTGAGGAGGTTCCGCTTTTCAACGAGGAGTTCGTTCTCGTCCGGCCTATCGAGGACGCAGGCAAACCCGTGCCGAGTTCGGAGATGCTGCATGAGATGCGTCTCCTCTTGTTGGAGGAAGGACATTGTTTCCGCGAGCAAGCGCTCTCCTTCTGCAACATCGCCGCCGCGCCGCCGCGCGAACTCATGGAAGGGAGCTCGCTGACCACGCTGGTGCAAATGGTCGGCGCCGGCATCGGAGTGACATTGCTGCCGCAGATGGCGGTGCGAACGGAGACACGCTCGGCGGATGTGAGTGTGTTTCGCCTGCTGGAGCCCCGTCCTTTCCGCACGATCGGCATGGTCTGGCGCAAGACCAATCCTCTGGCCTCTCAGTTCGGCGCAATCGCAGAAATTGTTCGTGACGCCGGCAACCGAAAGGCGTGGGAACTTGGTGAGCTCCCCGGCGTGCGCGAACAACCACCCTTTGGCCTTACTGTCGCCGGTTGAGATGCCATGTGCAGCGCAAAGACATTTCATTGGTCCATTAGTTTATAGATTTAATATTCTTCTTTTTGATCGAGACATCTTGCACCCCTATCTCCTCAGCTTTGGAGAGAGAGATGGACAAGATACCACATCAGATAAACGCAATTGGGGGCGCGACGGCGCATCTGGCCAGCGAAGAAGAAGCGATCTCGGCCGCGCGGACGCTGGCGGATCGCTTCAAAACCGAAGCTTCCCTGCGCGACCAGGAGCGCTTGCTTCCTCACCATGAGCTGGATGCCTTATCACGCGCGGGTCTTCTGGCGATTACTGTTCCTCACGAATACGGAGGAATAGATGTCTCAAACAGCGTTCTTGCCGAGGTGACCGCCATTCTCGCCGAGGCAGACGCATCGATCGGCCAGATCCCCCAGAACCATTTCTATATTCTCGAAGCGCTTCGAACGGACGGCACGGAAGAACAGAAACGCTTCTTTTTCGCACGCGCACTTTCCGGCGACCGGTTCGGCAACGCGCTGTCGGAGCGTGGCACGAAAACCGTTGGAGACTACAATACCCGAATTGTCCGTGATGGGCTCGGTTATCGCATCAATGGCCGAAAGTTCTACTCGACCGGCGTCATATTTGCCGACTGGATCACGGTCTTCGCATTGAACGAGAACGATCAACTGACCATGTCTTTCGTCCAGAAAGGAAGCGAGGGTGTGGAAATCCTTGATGATTGGGATGGTTTTGGACAACGGACGACCGGCAGCGGTACGACGTTGCTTGATAATGTTTACGTCCCGGCCGATGCTGTCGTGCACCATCATAAAGGTTTCGAGCGTCCAACGACGATCGGTTCGGTGGGGCAGATCATCCATGCGGGGATTGATCTCGGCATTGCGCGCGCAGCCTTCTCAGAAATGGTCGATTTCGTGAAGACCCGATCGCGGCCATGGACCAACAGCGGTGTTGAAAGAGCATCAGATGATCCTTTGACCATCGCCAAGGCCGGGGAACTTGCGATCAGGCTGGAAGCGGCCTCCGCCCTGGTCGAACGTGCCGGCAACAAGGTCGACATTGCACAGATCGATACGACCGAAGAAAACGTCGTTGCTGCGACACTCGCTGTTGCAGCGGCGAAAGTCCTGACATCGGAAATCGCATTAGACGCCTCCAACGCGCTCTTCGAACTCGCAGGCACGGCCTCCACGAGCACAGGTCTCAACCTCGACCGCCACTGGCGCAATGCACGGACCCACACGCTGCACGATCCGGTGCGCTGGAAATACCATGTTGTCGGCAACTATCATCTCAACGGGGCGTTACCGCCGCGAAGCGGAGCCCTTTGACCGACGCAGGTAGCCCTGCCGCAAGCGACGGGGCTACCGAGGGTCGGGAGGACCACTGTTTAACTATAGAGGCTGACTTCGGGGATCTTGTCGTTGAGAACGAACTCACCGACTTCCTTGGCCTTGTAGAAAACGGGATCATGCAGCGTGTGCGTTCTGACATTTCTCCAGTAACGGTCGAAACGATAGGATTCAGCCGTCGAACGGGCGCCGGTCAGCTCAAAGACGCGGGATGTGATGTCGAGTGACACATTTGTGGCGTGAACCTTGGCGGCATAGGCTTCAGCGGCCACTTCCCCGCGCTCGCGCGCCGTGACATCAGCACCACGAGACAGCGCCGCCTGAACCGCGCCGGCCGCCTGATCCGCCAATGCAGCGGCCGCCTTCACTGAAGCAGTAAACTCTCCGACACGCTCAAGGATATAGGGATCGTCCTGTGCTCTGGCGACGCCCGATGTGACCCAAGGGCGTGTGGTCGTCCTGACATAGTCGACTGCTTGCGCAAGAGCGCCTTCGGCGCTGCCGAGGTAGAAATTCACGAAAACAAGCTGGATCAGCGGTGTGTTGAAGCTCGCACGCACCGGGGGGGCTGCTCCCGCCTCGGCTGGTACCCCAATAAAATCCTCCTCGTAAACGGGGAAGTCCCGGAATTCGACGCTGCCGCTGTCGGAAAGTCGCTGTCCGATATTGTCCCAGTCGTCGTTGGCGATATAGCCCGGCCGATTGGTAGGAACCGCAAAACTCGCGATCTTTCCGTCCAGCGTGGCATTGGCGTTGATGTAGTCGGATATCCGCGCCGCGGTGGAGAAGGACTTGCGGCCGTTCAACACATAACCGTTGCCGCGTCGCGTCAGCGTGAGGCCCGGATCGCGAGGGTTGACGGCAGCACCCCAGTAAAGTCCCTTGGCTACTGTTTCAGTGCCAAGTGCATTGGCACGACCTGCGTCGTCGATCGCCCAGTAGATGTACTGGCTGTTGACGAAGTGATAGCCGAGCAGCTGCCCGATCGAGCTTTCTCCACGGGCGAGAATGCGCACGAGCTTCAAACCGTCGACCCAGTCAAGGCCGCCCCCACCTATCGCTTGAGCGTGCAGCGCGTTAAGCAGCCCGGCATTCTTGAGCTTGACGATCTCATTGAGCGGCGGGCGGCCGTCACGGTCGAGTTCGGCGCCTCGGCTCGCGAGGTCAGCTGAAATCTCCTCCGCGCGCGCGAAAAGCTCGGTCCTTGTCGTGTCTCGCGCGGCGACATGAATGACATTGGATTGGCTCATCGAAAACTCCCATTGAAAATAGAGCGGTCCGGCAGGCGAGCTGCCGGACTGGCGTGCCTGCGTCAGAAAAGCTTTGCCGGGATCCAGGGAGCGGTCACCACGTCGCTGGTGTTGAACTCGGGCAGCTTCTTCGCCAGATCCTCGATCGTCTTGACGTTGGCCGACCGCAGCGCCGCCTGCGTCAACAGGGTCGGCTTCACGGTGATATTGTGGGGAACGTCTTCACCGGCGATCTGCAGGGCCGCCGCGCGAACGGATACGGCGCCGACAACAGCAGGATTGGTCGCGACGGTCGCCACCCAGGGGCTTCCCTCCTCGGTGATCTCCTGAATATCGGCGGTGGAAACATCGGCCGAATAGATCTTCAGCTTGGATGCGATGCCGAGATCATTGGCCGCCAGCTTCACCCCGCGCGCAAACTCGTCATAAGGCGCAAAGACCACGCTGATGTCGGGATTGGCCGTCAGTGCCGCCTTCGCCTGGTCCGCCGTCGATGTCGCGGTCGTGTCGCTCACATTGCCGAAGCGCGCCTTCTCGACAACGCCCTTGTTGTCAGCCTTGAATTTCTCCCAGACCTCGTTGCGGCGGTCGAGCGGCGCAAAGCCGGCGACATAGACATAGCCGGCGTTGAAGCTCGTGCCATTTTCCTTCACCGCCTGTTCGAGCGCCTGCTTGGCAAGCTCATGATCGCTCTGCTCGACCTGCGGTATCTTGGGGTTGTTCAGATTGACGTCGAAAGCGACAACCTTCACGCCCCTGTCGAGCGCCTGCTGCACGACGTCACCAAGCGATTCCGGCAAGCCGTGGTCAACGACGATCCCTTGAACGCCGAGATTGACGGCCTGCAGGACCTGCTCGCGCTGTTCGGCGGCGTTCTGGCGGCCGGGGAAGACGCGCAGGTCGATGCCGAGCGCCTTCGCCTGCGCTTGTGCGCCAGCCTGATAGGCCTGGAAGAAGTCGCCTGCCGAGATGTAGCTGATCAGGGCAAGCTTGACGCCGCCCTTGTCGAATGGCGCCGGCGCGCCAGCCAACCCTTCGGCGTGAGCACCACTCAAGGCGACGAATGAGATCGCGGCGGCAGAAAGCGCCAGGCGGCTGAAGGTCTTCATGATGCGCTCCTAAAAAGATCCAATTTATCCGCGGCTTTTCTCCCGCATTTTCATTAGCGTATATTTTCTACGTTTTTAGTAGACAAATTGCTCCGATATTTCTGCTGAACGGGAAAAACTTTGTGCGATTTGGGTGTGGGGCGGGAAACACTTTGCCTGTCGCGACACCGGGTTCCGGTGCAACTTGGCGTCAATGAAACCGGGTTTTTGAGGGCCGCTCAAGACGAAGTAGCGCGCGTAAAATACATTCGAATCAAGGCGATGCTCCCTAACTTCGCCTCTCGGCTCCCCTTCACTAGTAGTTCATCCATGTCTCTGCTCTCCGTTGAAAATCTGACCCGCAGCTTTGGCACGACACGCGCGCTGTCGGGCGCTTCCCTATCGATCGCCCGCGGTGAGATCGTGGCTCTCATGGGCGCGAACGGCGCGGGCAAATCGACACTCGTGAAAATCCTCTCCGGCGTGCTTTCCGCCGACGGCGGAGAGGTGACCATTGACGGTCGACCCTTCGCGCCGCGGACGCCGGCGCAAGCAGCAGCGCGCGGTATCGTGACCGTGCACCAATCGACCGATCTGGTCGGCGCACCGGGGCTGACGGTCGCCGATGTCTTGCTCCTCAATCGCTTCGCCGACCGCAGCCAGCCGTTCTTCGTCTCAAGACGAACTGTCCGCGTGCCGGCAAAGGCCATGCTGGATGCCGCAGGCTTTGAACTGCCGCTTGATCGCGATTTCGCCGACCTCGGCGCCGCCGATAGGCAATTGGTGGCGATTGCGCGTGCCCTTTCAAACAAGGCGGACATGCTGATCCTCGATGAACCAACGGCCAGCCTGTCGATCGGGGAGAGCCAGCGGCTGTTCGAAATCCTGCTACGCTTGCGCGCCCAGGGTCTCGCCGTTCTCTATATCTCGCACCGGACCGCCGACCTGCAGGCGATCGCAGATCGGGCGCTGGTCATGCGCGGTGGCCGGTTGGTCGGCGCCTTCGAAAGACCGATCGACTTCAGCGCCGCGATCGAGACAATGATCGGACGAAAACTGGAGGCGGCGCGGCCGGACGTAGGTGCGCAAAATGGCCGCGTCATTTTCGAGATGGCGAATATCAAGCTTCTCGCCACCAGCACATCATTCGACCTATCCATCCGCGAGGGCGAAGTCGTCGCCGTCACCGGCGTGCTCGGCGCCGGCAAAAGCCGGCTCCTGTCAGCCATCTTCGGGACGGGAACGCTTGCCTCGGGGACGATGGCACTCGATGGGCAGCCGTACCAACCGAACGGCCCCGCAACTGCCATTGCGGCCGGTATCGTCATGGCCGCCGAGGATCGACATCACTCTTCCCTGATGCCGCCGTCATGGCCGGGAAACAGCGTGGCAGCGACGATCAGCCTGCCGCACCTGCGCAAATGGTACCCGCAGGGCTTCCTGTGGGGCAACCGCGAAACACGCGAGGCGGAGCAGGCGATCAAGCGACTGCGCATCAAGACCTCCGGCCCCGACGCATCGATATGGACCCTTTCCGGAGGCAACCAGCAGAAGACCGTTCTCGCTCGCTGGGAAGCTGAGCCGAGCCGGCTGCTGTTGCTCGACGAGCCATTCCAGGGCGTCGATGTCGGCGCCCGGCAGGACATCATCGAAGCCATCAGGGGACGGAGCGATCGCGCCACGCTGATCGCGACCTCCGATCCGGAAGAGGCCTTCGAGGTCGCCGACCGCATCCTCGTCATCGATCATCACAGTGTCCGCCCCGCGCAAGTGCACGAAGACAAACCTGCTGCCGAAGGAATTCCAGCATGAGCTCCATCCAGGATGAAACCATTGGCGAGACACCTTCGCCGCAGGGCACAGGTCCGTTTCTGAGCCGCGTGGCTGCGGTGATCCGCTCCGGCGCGGTCTTCCTGCTCCTCATCGCGCTGGTGATCGGCTTCACCGCCGCACAGCCCGCCTTCATCAACATCAACAATCTGATGAGCATCCTGCAGGCCGTGTCGGTGGTTGCCATTCTCGGTGCAGGGGTCACGGTCACGCTCGCCGTCGGCGGCTTCGATCTCTCGATCGGTGCGGTCGCCGCCTCCAGCGTCATGGCCGCCAGCTATGCGATGATCGTGCTCGGGCTCGACGCTTTCGCGACCGTCCCGCTGGTGCTCGCCTTCGGCGCGCTCATCGGCCTCCTCAATGCCTTCGTCATCGTGCGGCTGAAGGTGCCGGACCTGCTGGCGACGCTGTCGATGATGTTCCTGCTCTCGGGCCTGCAGCTGATCCCGACGGCCGGTCGCTCGATCTCGGCCGGCCTCATCCTGCCTGATGGCTCGACGGCATCCGGCCTCTACGATCCGCGCTTCCTGCTGATCGGCCGCTACAGCATCGCCGGCACCGTTCCAGTGGCCGTCGTGCTGATGATCCTGGTCGCCCTAGTTCTCTACGTCCTGACGGAGCGCACGCGCATCGGCCGGCTGCTGTTTGCCACCGGCGGAAACGAGGTCGCCACCCGTCTCGCCGGCGCGTCGACCACGCGCCTGAAGACGCTGGCCTATGTGATCTCCGGAACGCTGGCCTCGCTCGGCGGCATCATCGTTGCTGCCCGCGTCGGGCGCGGCGACGTGTCATCGGGCGGATCGCTTCTGATGGACGCCGTCGCGGCCTCGCTGATCGGCTTTACCGTCATGGGCCTTCGCCGCCCGAACGTTCTCGGCACGATCGTAGGCGCCGTCTTCGTCGGTGTGCTGCTCAACGGCCTGACGATGCTCAATGCGCCTTACTACACCCAGGATTTCGTCAAGGGTGCCGTGCTGGCGGGCGCGCTCGCGCTCACTTATGGCCTCGGCCGAACCAATCCGTGAACGAAAACTATCACACGCCATAGCCCAAGGAGAGGCTGACTTATGAAGACCACACTGAAATCCTTTGCCGCCGCGCTCATCGCGGGCGCACTGCTTGCAAGCTCCAGCCTCGCAACCGGCATCGAAGGCGCGCCGGCGCCGTTCGACAAGCGCCAGGTCAATATCGCCGTTGTCAGCTATCTCGGCGGGGGCGATTGGCTGCAGGCCTTCGAGGCGGGCGTCAAGCGGCAGGCCGACGCGCTCGGGATCAAGACGACGATCTCCCAGGCCCGCAACGACAACGACACGGAACGCACGCTGATCGAGCAAGCGATCAACCTCGGCGTCGATGGCATCATCATCAACAATGGCCGTCCCGAGGTGCTGAAGGACGTCGCGCAGAAGGCTCTCGATGCCGGCATCAAGGTCGTGGCTTACGACGTCAACCTCGACAACCCGGCGATCCCGCAGATCGAGCAAAGCGACAAGGACATGGCGAGCCTCGTGCTCGAGCAGGCGGTCAAGGACAAGGGCGACGGCTTCGTCGGCGGCGCCGTCTATGTCGCCGGCTTCGCGCCGCTGGATCGCCGCTATGCCGTGTGGACGGATTTCGTCGCCAAGCATAATCTGACGGAAAAAGCCGTGTGGGGCGTGGTCAACGATACGGTTCCGGCCTCCGTGGCCGACCAGACGAAGGCGGTACTTCGCGCCAACCCCGACATCTCGGTGATCTTCACGCCCTGGGACGAGTTCGCCAAGGGCGCAAAGCTGGCGATCGACGAGCTCGGCGTCGCCGACAAGGTGAAGATCTACGGCGTCGACACCTCGACGGCCGATATCCAGCTGATGATCGAACCCGACAGCGCCTGGGTTGCCACCGCCGCCACCAACGCCGCCGTCGTCGGCGAAGTCTCGGTCCGCGCCGTATCGCTGGATATCGCCGGCCAGTTTCCGGGCCGCTCCGTGCTCCTGAAGCCGACGCTGGTGACCCGTGACGATCTCATCAGCAACAAGATCACCAGGATCGAAGACCTGCAGCAGAAGTTCCCCGCCTTCCTGAAGAGCGATGCCGCGACCGCTGCGTGGATCCAGCCGCTAAACTAAGCATACGAAACAATCGAGCGCCGCCCATCGAGACGGCGCTTTTTTTTCAGTTCACATTTTACAGGTGACCACATGGCTGACAGCCTCGACCTCCCACGCCCTGATTTCGCCCGCAACATGAAGCTGATCGGGCATTCCGACATTGGTGGACGTGGCGACGGATTGCAGCTGATGGTGCATCGGGGACATGCCTACGTCGCCCATCCCTGGTCGCAGGGCTTCTCGATCGTCGATGTACGCGATCCCAAGCGGCCCGGCGCGGTTACCTATATCCCAGCTCCCGCAAACACCTGGAACATTCATCTGCAGACGCATGACGATCTGCTGCTCGTTATCAACGCACTCGATCTCTTCGCCGATGTCGAGACGTTTTCCAGCGAGAAGGACTATTACACCAAATCAATCGGCGAGACCGTTGCCGGCCGCAAGAAAAACCGCTCCTGGACAGCCGGCATGACTGTCTACGATATCTCGACGCCGGACAAGCCGCGCAGGATCGGTCAACTGGATGTCGAGGGCGTCGGCTTCCATCGTCTCTGGTATGTCGGCGGCCGCTACGCCTATGCATCGGCGCTCCTCGACGGCTTCACAGACTACATTTTCGTGACCATCGATCTTGCCGATCCGACACGCCCCGAAATCGTCGGGCGCTGGTGGCTCCCGGGCATGAACCGCGCGGCCGGCGAAACCTCCACGGCACCCGAGGGCAAACGCTATGCGCTGCATCACGCGCTGGTTTCCGGCAACACGGCTTATGCCTGCTGGCGCGATGGCGGGTTGACGCTGCTTGACATATCCGACCACGCCGCGCCGAAGTTAATCGCGCACCGCAACTGGTCTCCGCCCTATGGCGGCGGCACCCACTCGCCTTTACCGTTGCCGGGGCGCAACCTGCTCGTCGTCGCCGACGAGGCTGTGGCCGATGGTGAAGAGGACGGCCGCAAACACACTTGGATCTTCGATGTCCGCGAGCCTTCCAACCCGGTCAGCATCTCTACCTTCCCCATCCCTGATGAAGTCGACTACACCAAAAAGGGCGGCCATTTCGGGCCGCACAATCTTCATGAGAACCGCCCTGGTTCGTTCGTGTCCGAGACGCTGATCTTCGCGACCTGGCAGAATGCCGGCATCCGCGCCTTCGATATCTCCGATCCTTATCGCCCCGTCGAGACCGGCGCGCTCGTGCCCGCCGCGCCGAAAACCATGACCGACAAGCGCCCAGGGCGTCCGCAAGTCATCCAGTCCGCCGACGTCTTCGTCGATGCCTCAGGCCTTATCTATGCGACCGACTACAATGCCGGCCTTGAGATCATCGAGTACGGCGGCTGAGCTTGTCATTGTCCCAGTAAATCTCGCGGCAGACACGAATTTGACCACCTATTCCGCAGTCCCCGATGCTTTCGACACCCGCTCCGAACGCCACCGAAAACGCCTATCCGTAGCCCTTTTTCTCTCTGGTTCATTTCCTCCTGACCTCGGCTTTTGGAAAAGCGTTTCTCTCAATTCCATTTAATCTACATATTCTATGGATATTGATTATTGAGGGACAACAAAATGACTGAACACACCAATGCCGGCCTCGGCCGTCGCGAAATCCTGAAGTTCGCCGCCGTGGCAGGCGCGACCTTCGCCGGCACCAGCCTTCTCGCAAGCGCCGGCACCGCAGCCGCGGCAGACGACGAAGGCCTTTCCCTGAAGGGCAAGCGCATCGCCATCAGCGCCACGGGTACCGACCACTATTTCGACCTGCAGGCCTATAACGCGCAGATCGAGGAAGTGAAGCGCCTTGGCGGCGAGCCGATCGCGGTGGATGCCGGCCGCAACGACGGAAAGCTGGTCGCTCAGTTGCAGACGCTGGTGGCGCAGAAGCCCGATGCGATCGTCCAGATTCTCGGCACGCTCAGCGTCATCGATCCCTGGTTGAAGAAGGCGCGCGACGCCGGCATTCCGGTTCTCACCGTCGATGTCGGCTCGACCAATTCGATCAACAACACAACGTCGGACAACTGGAGCATCGGCAAGGATCTGGCACTGCAGCTGGTCTCCGATATCGGCGCCGAGGGCAACATTGTGGTCTTCAACGGTTTTTACGGCGTCACGCCCTGCGCGATCCGCTACGACCAGCTGGTCAATGTCGTGAAGTACTTCCCGAAAGTGAAGATCATCCAGCCGGAGCTGCGCGACGTGATCCCGAACACAGTTCAGGACGCCTTCACCCAGATCACCGCGATCCTCAACAAGTACCCGGAAAAGGGTTCGATCAAGGCCATCTGGTCGGCCTGGGATATTCCCCAGCTTGGCGCCACCCACGCGCTGTCCGCTGCCGGGCGCACCGAAATCCGTACCTACGGCGTGGATGGAAGCCCCGAGGTCCTGCAGCTCGTCGCAGACCCGAACTCACCGGCCGGCGCCAACGCTGCGCAACAGCCCGCCGAGATCGGCCGTACGGCAATCCGCAATGTCGCCAAGCTGCTGGCCGGCCAGACGCTGCCACGCGAGACCTATGTTCCGGCGTTGCTCGCCAACAAGGCGAACGTCAAAGACGTCACCAAGAAGCTTGGCATCGGCTGAATTGCGGACGGGTGATGCGGCACCGCCGCGTCACCCTCGTCTCCACTGGGGTTTCCGACATGACGGCAATACTTCCTCCGCAGCCCGCCAAGCGGCCTGACGACATCATCCGCTTCGACCGCGTCGTGAAGCGCTTCGGCGGCGCGCAGGCGCTGGCCGGCGCATCGCTGGCGATCAAGCACGGCACGATCCACGGCCTCGTGGGGCAAAACGGCGCGGGGAAATCGACGCTGATCAAAATCCTCGCCGGCCTGCACCAACGAGACGAAGGCACGATCGAGATCGAGGGCCAGAGGATCGGTCATCTGACGCCGCATCTAGCCGAAACCCACGGCATCCACTTCATCCACCAGGACCGCCTGCTCGTTCCGACCTTCACCGTCGGCGAGGCGCTGTTTCTGGGTCGCGAGCCACGACTTCCGGGAACACCATTCCTCGATCGCCGTAAGATGCAGCGGCAGGCAAACGAGACGCTCGCCGATTATTTCGGGATCAAGTTGCCCACGCACGCCCTGATCGGGGAGCTGTCGACCGCCGAAAAGCAGATCGTCCAGATTACCCGCGCATTGCTTGATCATCCCAAGGTGCTGGTTTTCGACGAGCCGACCGCGGCGCTTGTGCGGCGCGAGGCCGATATCCTTTTCCGCCTGATCCGTCGCCTGCGCGACGAAGGCGTCACCATCATCTACATCTCGCATTATCTGAACGAAATCGAAGAGCTCTGCGACCACGTCACCGTGCTCCGCAACGGCATCGACGTGGCCTCCACACCGATTGCCGAGACATCGGCCAACGACATCGCGCGACTGATGGTCGAGCGCGATATCGCCGACATGTTTCCCAAGCGGCGGGTCGAGTTCGGAGAGGACCTCCTCAAGGTGAAAGGACTGACAGCCGCGAACCGGTTCTCCGACGTGAGCTTCACGGTCCGGCGCGGCGAGGTGCTCGGGATCACTGGCCTGCTCGGCTCCGGCGCCAAGGATCTCTTACGAACCCTGTTCGGGCTGGAGCGTGCGCAGTCCGGTCACATCGAGGTCGCGGGCGCGGCAGATAGAGCGTGCACGCCACAGGCCGCCGTCGTCAGGCAGATCGCGCTGGTGCCGGAAGATCGCCGCGGCCACGGCGTCGCGCTCGATCTGAGCGTTGCGGAAAACATCACGCTCGCGAGCCTTGATCGCTACACCAATCTGGGTGTCCTGAACGGCAAGCGCGAGAGGCGCGACAGCGACGATCTCATCAAGCGCCTGCAGATCAAGACCGCTGGCCGCGATGCGCTGGTGCGCACGCTATCGGGCGGAAACCAGCAGAAGGTGGCGATCGCCAAGTGGCTGAGCCGCCACTCGGAAATCTACCTGCTCGACGAGCCGACCGTCGGTGTCGACATCGGCTCCAAGGTCGAGATCTACTCGCTGATCGGCGAGCTTGCCGAACGCGGCGCCGGCATCATCGTTCTCTCCTCCGACCTGCCGGAACTGATTGGGATCACTGACCGGATCCTGGTGCTGTTTCGCGGCCGCGTGACGCGCGAATTCATCTCTTCGGAAACCACAACGGATGAAGTGCTGGCGGAATCGACCGGCGCCTCGGAAAGATTGCGCCATGTCGGCTGATATCCACATCGGCGATCTGGCCGACTTTAAAGCGGAACACAGCAAGGAGCGCTCCGCCCGCAATCTGGCGGCGGCATCGCTGCGCTTCGGTTCGCTGATCGCCTTTGCGGTCATTCTCACCGTTTTTTCGCTCACCGCACCCTACTTCCTGAGCATCGGCAATATCGGCAACGTGCTCGGCCAGTCCGCTATCTCGGGCGTGCTGGCGATCGGCCTGACCATCGTGCTTGTCGCCGGCGGCGCCAATGTCGTCACCGGCGGTATCGACCTCTCGCTCGCCGCGAATATGGGCCTCAGCGCCGCCGTCTACGCGACGGTAACGCAGCTTGGCTACGGCGATCCGGCGGCGGTTGCCGCAAGCCTGCTGACGGGGCTGGCGATCGGCGCAGTCAATGCGGCCGCCGTCGTCTTCGCCGGCATCGTGCCGCTGCTTGCGACGCTTGCCGTAATGAACGTCGTGGCGGGCCTCGAATTGGTGCTCACGCAGAATACGGTCGTTCCAGCGTCCACCGATTTCCTGACCACACTATCTGCCTCCGATGCCTTCGGAATTCCTGTGCTTGCCTATGTGCTCCTCGGCTTCACCGCCGTGGTGACCGCGATCGTGCAATACACACCGCTTGGCCTCCGGCTCTATGCGATCGGCGAATTCCCCGATGCCGCGCGCGCTGCCGGCTTGCCGCTGAAGCGCCTGCTGGCAGGAGCCTTCCTGGCGAGTGGCCTGTGCGGCGGCATCGCGGGCATATTGTCGGTATCCTATTTAAGCGGCAGTACGACGGGCTCCAGCGAGATGCTGCTTCCTGTTGTCGTCACGGCGCTTCTCGGCGCGGTGTTCTCCCGCAGACTTGTGCCGACGATAACTGGCACGCTGCTCTCTGCACTCCTCGTCGGCTTCCTTGTCAACGGCTTCCAGCTCCTCAACCTTTCCAGCACGCTCGTCAGCGGCGTCCAAGGAATTCTCATCCTGATCGTCGTCTCGGCGACGACGTTGCTTCGCAAGCGGGAGATCTGACCATGTCGCTTTCGGCCTCCCATGCTCCCGTCGCGCCCTGGCACCACCGTGTGCTCTCCGGTCTCGCGCGATACGGCCTGATCCTGGCGCTCGTCGCGGTCTTTGCCGCCTTCTCCGTGGCGACGCCGACATTCCTGACTGCAGGCAATCTGCAGAGCCTTCTCGTCAATAACTTCACCTTGCTTGCGATCGTCTCCGTGGCCATGACCTTTGCGGTATCGGCCGGCGGTATCGATCTCTCGGTTGGCACGGCAGTCGATTTCGCGAGCTTTGCCTTCGTCTCGCTGGTCCTTGCCGGACAGCCGGTTGCGATCGGTCTGCTTGGCGGCATCGCCGCCGGCGCGATCGTCGGCGCCTTCAACGCGGTGCTGATCTCTGGCATCGGCGTCTCGCCGTTTCTGGCGACCCTCGGCACGCTGTTCATCGGTCGCAGCGTGCAGCAACTGCTGACCAATGGCGGCAACCCGGTCTATCTGCCGCCATCGGGCGTGCCCGACACCTTCCGCTTCATCGGCCACGGCACGATATCAGGCTTTCCGCTGCCGCTGTTGATCGCGATCCTTGTCATTGCCGCCGCCGCGTTCATCTTCGCCCGCACACGCTTTGGCCGCGTGGTGCTGGCGATCGGCATCCAGCCGAGCGTCGTGCGCTATTCCGGCATCGGCCATGGCCGGCATGTCGCCGTGACGTTCATCCTGACCGCGATTGTCGCCGCCATTGCCGGCCTGATCCTGACGGCGACTGTCACCGTCTACATCCCCTCCTCCGGCAATGCGTTTCTCTTGAACGCGATCGGAGCGACCTTCATCGGTACAACGCTTTCGCCGCTCGGCCGGCCCAATATTGCCGGCACGGTGCTTGGCGTGCTGCTGCTGAGCATCGTCGCCAACGGGCTGCTCCTCACCGGGCTGAATTTCTACTGGCAGCAGGTTGGCACCGGCACGCTCATCTTCGCCGTGCTCGCCTTCAGCTTCATCAACCGAAAGACCGGCGGCGCCTGATCGGCGGGCGCCCAGACAATACGCAGGAAGAATGACATGAGCCGTGAAATCAGGTTGAACGCCTTCGACATGAACTGCGTCGGACACCAGTCACCAGGTCTCTGGCGACATCCGCGCGATAAGTCCTGGACCTACAAGGACATGGACTACTGGGTGCATCTGGCGAAAACGCTGGAGCGCGGCAAGTTCGATGGCCTGTTTATCGCAGACGTCCTCGGCGTCTATGATGTGCTTCACGGTAATGTCGACGCGGCACTGCGCCATTCCGCGCAGGTGCCGGTCAACGACCCGCTGCAGCTGATCCCGACCATGGCCTATGTGACTGAAAACCTCGGCTTCGGACTGACGGCGTCGCTCTCCTTCGAACATCCCTACACCTTCGCCCGCCGCATATCGACGCTCGACCATCTCACCAAAGGCCGCGTCGGGTGGAACATCGTCACCTCCTACCTCAACAGCGGTGCACTCAACATCGGTCAATCCGCTCAAACCAAGCATGACGACCGCTATGATCTGGCGGAAGAATATCTGGAGGTTTGCTACAAGCTCTGGGAGGGCAGCTGGGAAGATGACGCCGTCGTTCGCGATCGCGCCGCCGGCATCTTCACGCATCCGGAGAAGGTCCACCCGATCGGTCATTCCGGCAAGCATTTCACGGTGCCGGGCATCCACCTCAGCGAACCCTCCCCACAGCGCACGCCGGTCCTCTACCAGGCCGGCGCGTCCAGCCGCGGCAAGGATTTCGCGGGGGAACATGCAGAGTGCATCTTCGTCGCCGCTCCCTCAAAGCCGGTACTAAAACGTTATGTCGCCAATGTCCGGGAGGCAGCCGAGCGCGCCGGCCGCAATCCACGCGAGATCCTCGCCTTCAATCTGCAGACCGTGATCCTCGGCGAGACCGATGCGGAAGCGAAAAAGAAGTTCGATGACTATCGCCGCTACGCCTCTTTCGAAGGCGCGCAGACGTTGATCTCAGGCTGGACGGGGATCGATTTCGGCCAGTTCTCACCCGATGAGCCACTACGCCACCGCCACACCAACGCGGTGCAATCGGCTGTCGAAACATTCACGACGATCGACCCCGACAAGGTCTGGTCGGTGCGCGAAATGGCCGACTGGGTCGGCGTCGGCGGCTTCGGCCCTGTTTTCGTCGGCTCGCCGCAGACGGTCGCCGACCTGCTGCAGGAATGGGCCGAGGATACCGATGTCGACGGGTTCAATCTCGCCTATGCCATCACGCCCGAGAGCTTCGAGGACGCAGTCGATCTGCTCGTGCCGGAATTGCAAAAACGCGGCGTCTACAAGAGGGATTATCGTCATGGCACGTTGCGCGAAAAGCTGTTCGGCCATGGCCCGCGATTAGAGGCGCCCCATCCTGGCGCACGCTATCGTTATGTTGAAGCACACGATGCGCGCCGGCCACAGAAAGCCTGACTACCCCGGTCGACGATGCTTCGTTGACCGACCTCTCAATTACCTAGAAATCAGCGATCCATCGTAACCGTAGTGGATACCGCTATGCCGGGAATGGGCAGCGCCTATAAATGATTGGAAGCGTGTCGCGACAGTCGGCGATTATCAGACAATTTGACCCCGCCGTCTCATGAATTACCCCAGTACGCAACGTAGAGCTGGTCATATCGCTGCAGAAAAAATTTTGTTGTGGTGACAAAAACCGTCCCCCGTGATACGGAAGGGCTGATGGTCACTGGATGCAACCAAGATATCTCGTTATGGATGGCGCGACCTTCATCTGTGAGCCGAGGGAGTCTTTCCAAAGGCACGACAACGCAGAGCCGTCATTTCTTGCGTCCGTCTCCCTAACGGTTCGAGAACTCAAGGAGCGCGTCTGGTAGACGTTTCCCCGTGACTGCAATCTTGGACAAGCCGTATTCTATCTCGTCGAGGTCCTCTTGGGTGAGAACGACTAACGAGGCCCCAACGTTTTCAACCACTCGATCGAGTTTCCTTGTGCCAGGGATAGGTACTATCCACGGCTTCCGGGACAGTAGCCATGCGAGCGCGATCTGAGCAATCGTAGCGTTCTTGCGCGTCGCGACCAACTTGAGAAGTTCGACGATCGGCTGGTTGTTGCTTCGCGCCTGAGCGGTAAACCGCGGAGAATTCTGTCGAAAGTCGGACGACTCGAAATTTGTCGTCACATCTATCTTGCCAGTCAAGAAGCCGGCACCGAGAGGGCTCCACGGCACCAAGCCGATACCAAGCTCCTCGCATAGTGGAAACATCTCGACTTCCGCTTCTCGTGTCCAAAGCGAATACTCGTCCTGGACGGCCGTTACGCGTTGCACGGAATGAGCTCGGCGCACGGTGCCCGGGGCAGCCTCAGACAGACCGAAGTGTTTGACTTTGCCTTCGTCAATAAGGTCTTTCACCGCGCCAGCCACATCTTCAATTGGGACGGCTGGGTCTACTCGATGCTGGTACAGGAGATCAATCTCGTCGATCCTCATACGTTTCAGCATTAGCTCCGTCGCACGCTTGATGTGTTCGGGCCGACTGTTTAGTCGACCTAACCGCTCGCCGGTGTCAAAATCGATATCCCATCCGAATTTCGTAGCGATGACGACCTCGTCGCGGATTGGGATAAGCGCCTTGCCAACCAAGATTTCATTTGCGAACGGCCCATAGACCTCGGCGGTGTCAAACAATGTCACTCCGATTTCATGAGCACCGCGGATAACACGGATCGCTTCGTCCTCGCTCGGCGATTCACCATATGTGGATGCGAAACTCATGGCTCCGAAGCCAATTTCCGATACATCCAGACTGCCAATTCTACGAATTCTCATGAACTGTGCCCTTTAAAGGGAGCAGCCGAAAGGCCACACCACGCGCTGCAGGAAGTGGAAAGCGACCGTGTCTGGAAATACACGACATCGACTTTCTTGACTTATCGTTCCAGATAGCCTATTTGTTTCTTCATGGCTAGGCACAAAGAGTTTGACAAAGAGGAAGCACTCGACGCCGCGTTGGCGGTCTTTCGCGAGCATGGCTTTGCGGGGACATCCACACCGATGCTTACCGACAGGATGCGTATTGGGAGGCAGAGCCTCTACGACACGTATGGTGACAAATGGCAGCTATACCTTGCTGCGCTCAATCGCTACGGGCGGCAGGAGATCAGCGCTCACGTGTCAACCTTGATGAGCAAGCAAAAGGCAATAGAAGGCATTGAAGCGATGATAGATCGCGTTGTTCGAGAAGCCAGGCAGTCCTGCTTGGGCGTCAATTCGATCTGTGAATTCGGCGATCGGAACGAGGATATAAATGTCATACATGCGTCATCCAATAGACTTCTGCAGGCCGCCCTCGTAGGCCGGATCAAAGAGGCTCAGAGGGATGGCGACGTGGCGATCGAGCTCGATCCCTCGTCTGTCGTTGACTACCTCGTTGCCAGCTTCGCGGGCATCCGCATCGCGGCACGGGGAGGCGCGAATGACGTGCAACTAGCCACTCTAGGTAAAATGGCGGTGCGCGGCATGCATTAATTTTTTTTTGGACATTTCTGGAATGACTATTCAAATAAAAGGACTGAAAAAATGAAAGCAGTAAAGTTGAATGGCTTCGGCGGCGTCGAGGTTCTCGAGTATGCCGAGACTCAGGATCCAGTCGCGGGAAGCGGGCAGGTTGTCGTCGAGGTGACGGCAGCAGGTGTGAACTTCATGGACATCGGTGCAAGACAAGGAACGATGGGAGGCGGGTATAAGCCTACCATTCTCGGTGTCGAAGGTGCCGGCCGCGTCATCGAGGTAGGACCTGATGTCACGGAGTTCCGCGAAGGCGATCGCGTTGCGTGGGTATTCAATCTCTCCAGCTACGCAGAGCGAATTGTTGCACCGGTTGACTCCCTCGTGAAGCTCCCTGACGACATCGACGATCAGACGGCGGCCGCGATCATGATGCAGGGGCTGACGGCCAGCCACTTTGCGACAGATTTCTATCCTGTTCAGAATGGTGACGTTGCGCTTGTACATGCGGGAGCGGGTGGGCTTGGTCTTTTGCTAACGCAAATCATCAAGCTCCGAGGCGGGCGCGTCATCAGCCGTGTCTCCAATGAAAGCAAGGTCGCTATCGCAAAGGCAGCCGGTGCTAGCGACGTCATCGTTGACACGGAAGGCAAATTTGCCGAGGAAGCACTCCGTCTCACCGGCGGCGAAGGTGTGGATGTCGTGTACGACGGGTCCGGACCCTCGACGTTCCAGGGGTCTCTCGACTCGCTGCGTCGATCAGGTACGTTCTGCTGGTACGGTCCCGTCCTCGGCGGACCTGGACCATTCGATATCATGAGCCTGCCTAAGAGTATCAAAATCGGCTACGCCGTTTTCTTGAACCTCATTCCCACTCCGGAGCTATTGCGCCAGCACACCAACCAACTCTTTGATTGGATTAGGAGCGGAAACATCAAGGTAAACATTGGCGGCACATATCCCCTCGCCGACGCAGTCCTTGCACACGAAGCGATGCAAAGCCGCGCGACGACCGGGAAGCTTTTGCTGATCCCGTGACAGCAATGCTCGAAACAGCAACACATGCTGTTTCGAGTAGCCCTCCTCGGGTTCCGGCTACGCATATCGAGATCAGCAACCAAAATGCCGATACGTCGCGACATCAATTTGATTTTGATAGCGCAACACCTGGTTCAACGCGGTTTGTCTCTCTGCCTATCGAAGAAGCTAATCGCGCGCTGCATTACACGGTCTCGAAATTCGTCGCGTTCCATGAACAGCTCATGACGTGCGCCTTCTACCCGGTCAATCTCGCATGAACCGCGGCCGCCTTTGGTGACCGCGGCGCAGAATTCGTTTTGTCCACGGTCATTTACTACCGTGTCCCGTCCGGCTTGAAAAATGAGGACTGGTACAGTGACACGACCCGCGCTCTCTCGACTGCGTTTCGCGGCCAAACACGCCTCGTGCACCCATCTTGTGCTCGGCCCACCCAGTCGCGCAACCGGGGTCCGGCGTAACTCATCGCGCCAGAGAAGCTCAAATCGCGTTTGGCTCGACGTCAAGGCTAGCTTGGGATCGAACCCATTCGGTTCTTTATAGGGCCCCTTTCCCCATACGTACCGTGTCGGACGCCCAAGGAGTGGGACCAGCCAGCAAGCGCGAGCAGGTAGCGGCGCTAGGTTAATCTCGAGCATCGGTGACGAAAGCACCGCAGCCTCGAAGTCATCCGGATGGTTCTCCAAATAGAGGGAAGCGATCGCACCGCCCATAGAGTGAGCCAGCAAGAACAGGTGTCTGTTCCCGGCCGGCTTGACCACCTGATCGACGAAGGACTTGAGATCATCAACGTAGTCGTCGAACCGATCCACATATCCTAACTCATGCGTAGCGCGCTTAATGTCTGCATCCGCACCCTTGGGAGCCTTCAGTATACGCTCTGAGAGGCCCTGCCCTCGGTGGTCCATGATGTAGACCGAGTACCCGGCTTGCCAGAGGTCGAAGATAACCTCCCGGTAGTTCAAAAAGCTCTCTGTACGGCCGCTTGAAATGACGATCGCGCGATCGCTGTCGTTTTGTTGGAACGACATACCTCTGATTAGAATGTCGCCAGCCCCGGAAACAGATTGCGGCTTTCCGTAGCGACTCCAAAAATCCAGTATTTGCGAGTAACTCGCCGATAGTTCGAATTCGCTGCTGGTCGCGGTTTGGCCAGCCGTTCGGAAGACGGTAGGTTCTATTGTCATTGTGTTGCCCATTGTGAATGTCAGGCACAATGGGAGGAATATTGGAAGGAGCGTTCGGTATCGTCGCAGTTCTGCCATGCTATTCCAATCCCAATGGTGCGTGTTGAGAAAGGATGGGGAACCTGGCTTCGTACTGAATTTCAGATTTCTGGAATGGCTTTTCAGCTGTAATGCAATGTTCGAGACGGCCATGGAGATTGCGGGAGGCGCTGAAAGCCACTTGAATACCGCCCAGGGGTGGACGACTGGCCCTGCGTGGCATCCCCGATGCCAATGGTTCTTTGTCCCCTTAAAAGCGGCGTCGGCTCTAGCTCACTGCTCGATTATAAGACCGTCCCGCTGCGACGGTAACCAATGTTATGGCCTCTTCACAGCGCGGCGCTGCGGGCGCGGCGAGGGCATCGATGCTATGAGCTGTTGGATCTTGCTAAATACAAGCGCTAGCGAGCAATTCCACGACATCAGAGCCGATCAGCTCTTGAGATGCCGGACACGCTTCAATCAGCCGCAAGGTCCCTGCGAACGTCGAAACTCCGAAGAACCGCTCGCGCTTCAACCGCGCTTGGCCAATCGGACCCCAGATAGCCTCGAGAGATATGTCACCGTACTCTTGTGGAATATCTATCACACCAAGGTTGGAAACCACGGCGTCATACCCGAGCGCCCCGAGCACGCCTACAGCAACGCGAGGATCAGACGATGGTGTTATCAATTGGTCCAGCATCCGTCCGGTCCGCCGTATTTCAGCCGTTGTCCTCAGTCGGTTCATTTCACCGATATGTGTTCGCGCCAACGTCCAGAGCTCTTCGTGAGCTGGCAGAGCGATCGCCCCAGCCGTTGCCCTAAGAACGCAATCCCTTGCATCCAGGCCGAATTTCCGCCGTAGGTCTACCGGGCTCAAGATCCTGTAGGTATCACGCCCCTCGCCCCGCGCTGCGACGATAGCTACCGCGGCACAGATCACGCTGTTGACGCTGGTTTTATTCTCCCTGGCGAGATCACGGAGCTTGCGAGCATGCTCAGCTGATAGAAGCTCGGTCTTCACGGTTACCTTGTCACCGTCAAAGGAGCGCCACAAGGGCTGTGAAGCTAGGCCTATAAGCTGCTCAATGGGCGGCAAGGCTTCCGCGCCTTCACTAACCGCATTAGCCGTCTCCTCGCGTCCACCCAAGTCATCCTCGA
>NZ_DDHH01000063.1:0-8440 GCF_002338015.1 Rhizobium sp. UBA1881 | reverse complement strand
GAGACTGACTTGATGAGGGAGAGATGATGACAACCCTCACGTCGGCCATGCTGGCGCGGCCGGGCTTTCGAAGTGGTCGGCGAAGAGGGTTTCGGTGAGGTAATCGACCAGCACGCGGACCTTGGGCGACAAATGCCGGTTCGAGGGCCAGAGCATGTGGAACTGGCCGGGGCCGTCGATGTGATCGTCGAGCACGGTGCGCAGGCGGCCTTCCGCCAGCCGGCGCCTTGCCAGGAAATCCGGCATGCAGCCGATGCCGAGACCGGCCTCCACCGCGCCGCCCAACGCTTCCATGTTGTTGCAGACGAGCAGGCTGCGGATCGCCAGCTCCGGCGCGCCTGATGGCATGGCAAGCGGCCAGTCCTGGACCTTGCCGCTGTTGGGAAAGCGAAAGCGGATGGCGGCGTGGCCGGCGAGATCGGCCGGGGTCTTCGGCGTGCCGTGCGCTTCCAGATAATCGGGTGCTGCGCAAAGCAGCATGCGAAACGGCCGCAGCGCCCGCGACATCAGCCGGGAATCCTGCAGGTCACCACTGCGGATCGCCACATCGACACCCTCGTCGATCAGATCGACGATGCGGTCGTTGAAATCGAGATCGAGCTCGACTTCGGGATAGAGGCGGACGAAGCCGGGGACGACGGGCAGCAGAAGATGATAGCTGACCAGCGGCAGGCTGAGGCGCAGACGGCCGCGCGGGGTGGCGACGGCAGCCGCAAGCGACGCCTGCGCGTCCTCGAGATCGTCAAGCACGCGGCGGCAGCGCTCGTGGAACAGCCGTCCCTCCTCCGTCAGCCTTATGCTGCGCGTCGAGCGCTGGAAGAGCCGCACGCCGACCTGCCGCTCCAGCGTCGTCACCGCCTTGCCGACGGCGGACGCCGACAGGCCGAGCACGCGCCCGGCGGCGACGAAGCTGCCGAGATCGGCGGTTTTCACGAAGGCCGAGAGGCCGTTGAGCTGATCCATGTTGCGCTTTCCACTCTTTCTATTCGAGCGAATTTTTCCATGATGAACGGCATCATAGGCCGCTTATCGCGATATTGAAGCGAATTTATCTTGTCTGCGCATTCGGCGATAGGCCTCCCGCTGTCGCCGCGCTTCACCTTTCACACAGGCGGATACCTCATGACACGACAACTCTCGACACCGCTTGACGCCGCCGGCGCAAGCCGAGCCGGCTACATCAGGAAGATCATGGCGTTGATCGGCATCTGCGCTGCCGCGGCCGCCATGCCGCTGACCTTCACCGGACCGGCGGTAGCTCTGCCGGCGATCAGCCGCGATCTCGGCGGCAGCCCGATCGCGCTCAACTGGGTCACCAATGCCTTCATGCTGACCTTCGGCAGCAGCCTGATGGCATCAGGGGCGCTCGCCGACAGCTATGGCCGCAAGCGCATCTTTCTGATCGGCCTGGTGGCCTTCCTCATGTTTTCGGCGAGCCTCGCCTTCGCCCCCGATATCGTCTGGTTCGACGTGCTGAGAGCGTTGCAGGGCATGGGTGCGGCGGCCGCCTTTTCCGGCGGCATGGCGGCGCTGGCGCAGGAGTTCGAGGGCAATGCGCGGATGCGGGCCTTCAGCATCGTCGGCTCCAGCTTCGGCGTCGGCCTCGCCTTCGGGCCGATCGCCTCTGGCTTTATGGTCGACGGCTTCGGCTGGCCGGCGATCTTCGCGCTTGTCGTGGGGCTGGGCACGATCGCCTTTGTCCTCGGCTCCATCTTTCTGCACGAGACGCGTGACCCGGAGGCCAGGGGGCTCGACTGGCCGGGTGCTGCAAGTTTCACGCTGGCCTTGGCGCTGTTCACCTACGGCGTGCTGCTGGCGCCGGAGAATGGCTGGGGAAGCCCTTCCGTCGTGGCGCTGCTCGTCGCCTCGGCAGCGCTTTTGGCCGGCTTCTGGCTGATCGAGCGGAGAACGGCGCGGCCGATGCTCGACCTGACGCTGTTTCGCTATCCGCGCTTCGTCGGCGTGCAGCTTCTGGCCGCCGCACCGGCTTATGCCTTCGTGGTGCTGCTCATCCTGCTTCCCGTGCGCTTCGTCGGCATCGACGGCATGAGCGAGGTGGGCGCCGGGCAGATGATGATCGCGCTATCCGGCCCGCTGCTGGTGCTGCCCGTCGTCGCCGGGCTGTTGACGCGCTGGTTCACCGCCGCGGTCATCTGCGGCGTCGGGCTGCTGATCGCGGCCGGCGGGCTGTTCTGGCTGTCGACCATTCCGGCGGGCGTGCCGACCTCGCAGCCGCTACTTCTGATCGGGCCGCTTCTGACAATCGGCATCGGCATCAGCCTGCCCTGGGGCCTGATGGACGGGCTTGCCGTCAGCGTCGTACCGAAGGAACGGGCCGGCATGGCGACGGGGATTTTCAGCACGACCCGCGTTGCCGGTGAAGGCGTGGCGCTTGCCATCGTCAGCGCGGTGCTTTCGGCGCTGGTCGGCACCCGGCTTGGGTCAGGTCTTGGTGGGTCAGGCGAAGAGGCGGCACGGGCGGCGCAGCGGCTGGTGACCGGCGATCTTGGCGCGGCGGCGGCCGTCATGCCCCAAATGGGTGGCGAGGCGCTGGCGCTGAACTACGCGCAGGCCTTCAGCACGCTGCTGATCCTCTTGGCGAGCATCACCATTTTCACGGCGGTCGTGGTGGTGGCGTTTCTCGGCCGCAAGGAGCCGGAGACGGTTTCGGAAGCGGCCGTTTGCGACAGTCCGGCGGGCTAAAATATCGGATCTGGCAGGGCCGCGACGGTGCTCCAATCGGGCACGAAACGCAGCGGCCCTGCCTCCCCGCCGTTGCGTTCCTGATGATGCGCCTCAGATGAGGCGAGAATTCGGCATTCCCGCTTTGATACAGGCGGAACCGGAATGAGTTTCGCGGCGTTCTAGGTGCGAAGCACAGGGGCTTCCGGGGAACGACTATTCATGGGTATTGCCAACGGCATTCGCAAACAGGCGAGCAAGATCGCGATCGGAGAGCGGCGGGTCAGTTCATGGGCGAAAAACATGACTGACGCAGAGGAAGCCATAATACAGGCGCCGGTGCGGCGTTTGGAGAAGGATGGCCTAGACATTTCAATGGCCTGGGCGATCATCGGCATCTTCGTGATCCTCGCTCTCTCGGCCGTCTACATGATGTCGCTGGTCCTGATCCCGCTAACGCTTGCCATTGTCGTCGGCATGATCCTTGGGATGCTTGCGGAGAAGCTGACGAAGCTCGGCGTGCCCCGGATCACCAACGCGGTCATCCTGTCGTCGGCCGTGGCGCTCATCATCTTCCTCGTCGCCAATTCGCTTGCGGGCCCGCTGACGACGCTTGCCAACGAGGGTCCGGACTTTGCCGAGAAGACGGCGAACCGGCTGATGCCCTATCTTGAGCGCATCAAATGGCTGCATATCACGCCCGAGACCTTCCAGAGCGGCCCGATGTCGGCAGAGAAGCTCCTGGAGAATACCGGCAACATCCTGCATCTCGTGACAGCGAACCTGACGCCGGCCCTGGTGCAGGCGTTGATCTTCTTCGCCGCACTGCTGCTCTTCCTGATGGGCCGCGTCAGCCTGCGCAAGTCGATCATCATGGTCTTTCGCGAGCGCTCGCAGCGGCTCGCCGCCATCCGCGTCATCAGCAGCGTCGAGCAGGTGCTCGGCTTCTATTTCGCCACCGCCTCCGTCATCTATGCCTGCCTCGGCGTCGTGATGACCATCATCGCCTATGCCGGCGGTTTGCCATCGCCGGTGCTTTGGGGCTTCTTCGCGTTTCTCTCGAGCTTCATCCCCTATCTCGGGATCACGATGATGACGCTGGCGATCGCGATTGCCGGTATCATCACGCATGATGCGCTCGTCGTCGGGCTGATCCCGGCAGCAGCCTTCTTCACCGTCCACCTGCTGATGGAAAACCTGATCTTCCCGGCGGTGATGGGACGGCGGCTGGAGATCAATGCTTTCGTGGTGTTCCTCGCCATTCTGTTCTGGACCTGGATGTGGGGTGCGGTCGGCGCTATGCTGGCGCTGCCTCTGTCGCTGATCGTCATGACCATCATCGACGAGCTGTTCATCGAAGAAAAGCAGCAGCCGCAACTGCCGAAGTGAGGCCGCCATGTCCGAGATAGAGCTGAAGAGCCTGAGCCAGGATCGATTGACCAGCGGCCGCTCGCCCTGGGGCAACGGCGTGAGGCGCCCCGTCTTCGCACCGCTCACCGATCATCTGCAGATCGATGCCCTCGTCATCGGCGGCGGTGTGACCGGGGCGCTGATGGGGCAGCACCTGGCCGAGCGCGGCCTGTCGGTTGCGATCGTCGACCGCGAGCATCCGGGGCTCGGGAGCACGGCCGCCAGCACCGCGATGCTGCAATGGGAGATCGACAAGACGCTGACGGAACTCGAGCAATTCTACGGCTTCGAGCGCGCCGTCGGCATCTACAGGCGCAGTGCGGCGGCCGTTTCCGGTCTCGCCAAGCTGATTGCCGCCTACCGCATCGACTGCGCCTTCCAGCCGCGCCGCTCGCTTTATCTCACTGGGAATCACGAGGGGGCGCGCGATCTCGCGGTCGAAGCCGAGCTCCGGCAACGCGCCGGGCTTCCGAGCCGGTATCTGGAACATTGCGATCTCTTCACCGAATTCGAGATCGACCGCGACGCCGGCATCCTGTCGCGCGGCTCGGCGGAAGCCGATCCGCTGCTCCTCACATGGGCGCTGCTGGGGATGGCGTCCAAGGACAGCGCGCGGCTCATCGATGCGTCCGTGACGCGGCTGCACAGCGAGGGCAACCGCGTGACGGCGGAAACCGACGGCGGCTTCGTGATCGAGGCGAAGACGGCGGTGCTCGCCACCGGCTACAGCCTGCCTGATATCGCGATGCCGAAACTGCACCGCACGACGTCGAGCTGGGCGATGGCAACCGTGCCGCAGGAACCGGGCACGCTGTGGCGCGACCAGGCGCTGATCTGGGAGGACAGCCACCCCTATCTCTACATGCGCACGACTGGCGACGGGCGGATCGTGGTCGGCGGCGAGGATGACGACACGGTCGATCCGGCCGCGCGCGACGCCAAGGCGCCGGAAAAGATCATGACGATCCGCGACAAGATGAAACTGATCTGGCCCCGCGCCGACACCCGCGTCGCCACCGCCTGGTGCGGCACCTTCGGCGAAACGGCGGACGGGTTGCCGCTGATCGGCCCGGTGCCATCGCTGCCGCATGTTTTTGGGGCGTACGGTTATGGCGGGAACGGGATCACGTTCTCGTATCTGGCGACGCAGGTGATCGGGGCGATGATGTCGGGGACGTATCGCGATTGGTTCGATGATTTCGCGATGGATCGGGATGGGCCGGGCGGTGGTTCGCGGCGGGATGAGACGGCAAGGGTGGAGATGGTGGTGCGGTAGAGTGGGTTGGTGGGGCTTAGGTTATGCCCGGAGCCACTCGTTGGGTTTTGACTAGATATCCGCTCGCTAGGTTGTGCCGTGTGATACCCCCCTCTGCCCTGCCGGGCATCTCCCCCACAGGTGGGGAGATTGGCTGGGGGCGGTCGCTCGCTCCGACATCAACGTTTGGATGGGAAGCACGTCACGAGTCGATCTCCCCCCTTGTGGGGGAGATGTCCGGCAGGACAGAGGGGGGTAACACGGGTTCCGATCTAGAGATCGTCTTTCCGCAGGTTAGCGCCAGAGAGCCACCCTACTCCGTCGTATCATCATCCCCACGATCCTCGACATCCTGCAGCCGCACGAACTCCGTGCCCTTGGCCTTCAGATCGAGAATTGCCTTCGCCACCCCCTCGCCGGCGGCGTGGGTCGGCTGGTTGATGTGGGAGATGACGACGTCGCCGTCCTTGGCGGAGGAGATGCGTTTTTCGGTGATCGCAGCACCAAGAAGCGAGCCGCCGTCGCCGTTTACCGAGTAGCCGGCGATGCGGTAGCCCATGGCGCGGATCTGGGCGATCGAAGAGAGGTCGTATTTGGCGGTCGAGCCGCGGAACCAGCGGGGGGCCGGGATGCCGGAGGCGAGCATGGCGTCGGCACCGCCCTGGACTTCGAGGCGCACGGCTTCGGGAGAACCAGCGGACGCGATGCCGTAGATCGATACCGGTTTGTCGACGGCGGGAATGTGGTTCTGGCCGTGATTTTCCAGTTCGAACAGATCGGGATTGGCGAGCATGACCTGCAGCGCTTGCGGGTTGTGCTTCAGCCAGCGGGCGGTGACGAAGATCGTTGCCGGGATGCGCTCCGACACCAGCACCGAGAGGATACGCTCGTCGGCCTTGCCCATGCAGGCGTCGAAAGTGAGCGCGACGCGGGCATGGCCCTTGATCTCGGAGCGGGCGACGCGAAGGTGCGGCTCGACGAGTTTCGTGGACGATGTCTGCCTGGGCGGCGTCTGCTTGGGCGCGGCCTTCGGGGCGGACTTCGGTGCCGTGTTCGCGGTCCCCGGGTCCGACGATAGCGGGACAACGGGCGCCGGCATGGTGGCCGCAACGATGGGCTGGATGGTCGCGGTTTGCCCGGCAGCGGCAATTGCGACCGGGGCAAGGAGCAGCGCCGAGGCGAGGACGATGTTTTTCATTGTGCCGGGACCGTGGAGTTCAAACCGAGTTCAGATGGCAGCAGCCGTATAGTGATCGCATCGGCCGCTTCCACGGCAAATTTACGGCCGGTTCGGCGCATTGCTGTTTCTGTCGATAAATAAGTCGTGGCTTAACGGCAAGGTGCGATCAGCCGGCCGAACGTTCGTCGAAGGCAGTGCGGGCTTTTTCCACATCCGGCAGGTAGTCGACGGTCCAGGCATAGAGCGCCTTGAACGGCGTCTGCAGCGAACGGCCGAGCGGGCTGATGCGGTATTCGACCGCCACCGGCGAGACGGGAATGACCTCGCGCGTGACGAGCCCGTTGCGCTCCAGCCGGCGCAGCGTCTGTGTCAGCGCCTTCTGGGTGATGCCGCCGAGCTGGCGCTTTATGGCGTTGAAGCGCAGCGGCCCGCGATCGAGCACGGTCAGGATCATCATCGACCATTTGTCGGCGATCTGGTCGAACAAGAGCCGGCTCGGGCAATCGACGACGAAGCTCTGCTCGATGGCGTCGGGACGGTCCGCCCGGCAATTGACGGGGGCTGAGATCGGCCGGTGTTCGTTCATGGCGGTTTCCTCGATGCTACCTAGGCGCTTCGTAGTGCCTCATTGACACTAGGTATATAGAATATACTTAAAGCGCGCCACCTTTCTACAGGAGTTTGCCCGTAATGAATGCAGCTGACGTCAACGCGCTGTTTGCGCCGTTCAAGATCAAATCGCTCGAGCTCAAGAACCGTATCGTCATGGCGCCGATGACGCGGACCTTCGCGCCCGAAGGCGTTCCGGGGGCTGATGTCGAGGCCTATTATCGCCGCCGCGCCGAAGACGGCGTCGGCCTGATCCTTTCGGAAGGCACCGTCATCGACAGGCCGGCGGCCAGCAACCATGAGCGCATCCCCTTCTTCCACGGCGAGAAGTCGCTTGCCGGCTGGAGCAAGGTGATCAAGACGGTTCACGACAAGGGCGGCAAGATGGGGCCGCAGATCTGGCATGTCGGCTCCGTCGCCCATCCGGCCGGCGACTGGCCGGCAAGCGGTGTCGAAAGCCCGTCCGGCCTGCTTGCGCCGGAGACGCCGCGCGGCGAAACGATGAGCGAGGAAGACATCGCCGACACGATCGCCGCCTATGCGCGGGCTGCCGCCGACGCCAAGCGGCTCGGCTTCGACACGTTCGAGATCCACGGCGCGCATGGCTATCTGATCGACCAGTTCTTCTGGGCCGGCACCAACAAGCGCACCGACCGCTATGGCGGCGCGACGCTGAAGGAGCGCGCCCGCTTCGCCGCCGAGGTGGTGAAGGCGATGCGCGAGGCCGTCGGTCCCGATTATCCGATCATTCTGCGTCTCAGCCAGTGGAAGCAGCAGGACTACAAGGCGCGGCTCGCCGAAACGCCTGACGCGATGACCGACTGGCTGATGCCACTTGTCGAGGCGGGCGTGGATGTGCTGCACTGCTCGCAGCGCCGCTTCTGGGAGCCCGAGTTCCCCGAGATCGACGGCGAACAGGGGCTGAATTTCGCCGGCTGGGCGAAGAAACTCACGGGTGCCGCGACCATCAGCGTCGGCTCTGTCGGTCTTTCCGGCGATTTCATGGCAGCGTTCGGCGGCGAGAGCTCGAGCGTCGTCGGGCTCGACAATCTGGTGCGCCGCATGGAGCGCGAGGAGTTCGACCTGATCGCCGTCGGCCGCGCGATCCTGAGCGATCCGCAATGGGTGACCAAGGTGCGCACCGGCGACAACGAGAACATGCGTCCGTTCACGGCAGCCGCCTTCGGCGAGCTGGTGTAAGGCGTCTCAGCCTATATGAATGCGAAACGGCGGCTCCATCAGGGCCGCCGTTTTGCTTTGGTCTGGACGAGAGGCTCTAAGGCTACTCAGTCGTAGAGGTAATA
>NZ_DDHH01000201.1:0-2770 GCF_002338015.1 Rhizobium sp. UBA1881 | reverse complement strand
AAAATTTGACGACCGGCTGTACGTCGCCGGAGCACAGCTGCGCGACAACCATTCCGCCTGATGCATGGCTGCGCCTGCATTTAGACGTCTAGGCTCAAGGCCTTGTGCTTGGCGGCAATCGACTGGTCCATCTCCTTTGCTGGGCTGGCAGCTAGCTCCGCGGTCGCGGGCACTTCGATCCATGTGAACCGCTGGATCGAATATTGGGTCTTCCCTCACATCGCAGGCGTTGGTTACCGCCAGATGTCGTCGCCGAGCGCAGAAGTCGGTTCGGTCCGTCGTGCGAACTTCCGACGTTTCGGATTTGTGAACAAAGACACGATCATTGTTCAAAGTAAAATTGCGTCGCCACGAAAGGGAGATGCACACAAATCCAGGGTGATGTCGACGAACTGCCTGAGCACAGGAAGAATTATGACAGCCCGCGGAGATCTATCGCAGATGCGGGTCCTAAGCCATCTGGTCTCCCGACGGCATCCTGCTGCCGACACTTTGGACATCAAACGACAAATATCATTTCTTCAGTTCGGCAAAGAGCTTGCGGGCGTTCGCGAGACCAATTTGGCAGCCGTAGTGCGTTGGTTCGTTGCCTTCGTATTCAAGGGAGATGAAGCCATCATAGCCGGAATCCACGATGGATTTCACAAGCGACTTCACCGGCAGGTCGCCGAATCCAAACACCGAACCGCGGATAAACTGCCCGTTGAGCGTCTCCAGCCAGCCCGGCCCCGGGTTTTCGGCGCGAACGTAGAAATCTTTGACATGTACGAAGCTCGCATGGGCGATCGACGCTCTTGTGCCCGTTACAGGGTTTTCGTCGAGGCAAAGAAAGTTACCGACATCGAGCGTCATCTTGAAATTCGGGCTATCGACGGCGTTGAGCAGGCGCTTGACGCGCTCGCTGGAGTTCATGAAGAAGCCGTGGTCCTCGATGCTGGCGGTGACACCCAGACGCTCCGCATGCTCAGCAACCTCCCGGCAGGCATCGACGATCATCGGAAATGCCGCTTCGAACTGCGCGGCATTCGTCGCACGCAACGACCACGGCACGACATCGTGGCGCAGGAAGCGAACGTCGAGACGGTCGCAGAGTTCGACATATCTCTTTACCCGGTCGATCTGCGCGCGTCGGTCATCGCCGATGAAGTTCCCGGCAATGCAGAGGCCAGAGAGTGGTATAGCGGTCTCGGTTGACGCCTTGCGCAGGCGCTCGAGGCTGTCCTCATCCTTGATCAGTTCGTAGTTGAGGTCATCACCGCCAGGGGCGATTGACAGTGTCGCGAGCTCGAGGTGTTCGCCGCCATTATCCCTGATCCAGGTGAAGAGATCTTCGATCTGCATCGAACCGTCCAACATCAAAGGGCGGAAACTATAGGAACTCAGGCCGAACTTCATGGGTACTCTCCTCGCTACGACAACGACACCATCGGAAACGCGGTTGAGACTGTCAACATCGAGATTGACAATCACCGCGATACATCCTTGTTTGTTATCAAAGAGATGAAGTGCGTGGAGCATGCAGGAATGGTAATAAAGTCCGCAGATGTCGTGATTGTGGGTAGTGGTCCGACCGGCTCGGCCTATGCCAGGATCATTCGCAACAACTGGCCAGAGGCCCGGATCGTGATGGTGGAGGCCGGACCTCAGATTCTGCCAAAGACCGGCGCTCACCTCGACAACGTAGCCGACCTCGACGAGCGTAACGCGCTCGAAGTGCTGGCCCAAGGCGGCGATCGCAGTCCTCGCATGCCGATCAATAAGGAAGAATGGGAAGCACGCCGTGCCGGTGGCTTTGACGGATCGCTTCTACGCCGGTCAGGCCTCTTCATCGCCAATGACGGCGACCCCCAGGATGAAAACCTGTTTGCCGGCTTTTCTGCCGCCAATGTCGGCGGCATGGGTACCAAATGGTCCACCGGCACACCAATCCCCTCGCAAATCGAGCTCGTGCCCTTCATCCCCGCTGATGAGATACAGGCAGCACTTGCCACCTCAGCAAAGCTTCTCGGCACCAACACCGATCCGAATGCCGGTGACCCGGCCGCCATTGCGCTTCGCGAACGCCTAGGCGAAGTCTTCAACCCGGGCCGCACGCCGGACCGCTTCGTCCAGCCAATGCCACTTGCCGCCACACCGGGTCCCGATGGGTTGTATTATCATGGAACCGACGTGGTGCTTGGTGATCTGGTCGAAGAGCCTGCCGAACGCTTTACCATTGTGAAGGAGACGGCCTGCCGCCGGATCATTCATGATGGCCAAACCGTCACCGGCGTCGAGCTCGCCAGCACGGGCTCGCGCGAAACCTACGTCGTTGGTGCCGGCACTGTCGTCGTCGCCTGCGACGCTCTTCATTCGCCGCAGCTTCTGTACGCATCAGGCATTCGCCCGGAGGCACTCGGCCGCAACCTCAATGACCACTACATTGTCTCACAGATTTCCGAGATGGACACCGATGTGCCGATGAAAGCCATGAACTGGATCCCGGCCACCAAGGAACTTCCCTACTCCGTGACCATCGCGCCTGCCAGCCTGCACAGTATGCCGCGTTCTGGCGATATCGTTGGACAGCCGATCGGGATGGGTGTCTTTGTCTCCTCCGACATCAGCCCCGACAACCGCGTGATCTTTGACGATACGCGCAGCGACTGGCTCGGCCTGCCCGCCATCTCGATCAATTGGCATCAGTCCGAAGGCGACAAGGCGCGCTTGGAAGACGCTAAGGAATACGCGCTGAAGATCTCCAACATCATCGGCCGGCCGGCGCCGGGCT
>NZ_DDHH01000159.1:550-3184 GCF_002338015.1 Rhizobium sp. UBA1881 | reverse complement strand
CAAGTCCTTCATCTACACGACCTCGGCCGCCTATTTCGCGACCCGCCTCTCCGGCGCCGAGCCCTATCTCAAGGGCACGCCTGAGCAGGGCCTGACCAACGACCAGATGAAGGAACTGCAGACCAAGCTCGACACGATGGGCCACGACGTCGGCGCCATCGACGGCATCCTCGGCTCCGGCACCCGCGTCGCCATCCAGAAGCAGCAGCAGCGCCTCGGCATGCCGGCCGACGGCTGGGCAACGCCCGCCCTCCTCAACGCGCTCTGAGCGCCCGCGAGAGAGCCGAAAATGACGACAAGAGCCGGGCCAAGCGCCCGGCTTTTTCGTTTTCCGATTTCGTGAGCGTTTTCAGCGGCCTGTACCACGCCTGCAATCCGCCACAGGCGTAAACGACGGGTCGCCCTTTTTTACGCTCCGTTAAAATGAGTGAATATTTTTCCGAGCGATTTTGTCGTGAAGATTCAGCGAACTAGCTTTTGTCACCAGTGAGAGATGTGACATTTTCGCCGCATCGCAGCAAAAAAAGCGCTTTCCAACCGCCACAGTCCCGACATATTATCAGCTCGTTAACGCGAGGAGACAGACATGGGACTGACACGATCCTTGAATGTCCTTTTGATCGGTGCGGCGTTTCTTTTCGTGCTGTCGATGCTTTTCATCTGACACAGGATGCCGCTTCAAACGGACTATGCCGAAACTCCTAGATAGCGCAGAGTTCATGAAACAGAAAAAGCGCAGGCCATTGCGGTCTGCGCTTTTTCAGTTCGATAGACTGTAAATGTCGCCTTGATCAGGCGGCAGCACCGGCGCTCTTGGCGGCATTGCGCTTGAAGCCGAGGTTCGTCAGAACCGCCGAGACCAGCGGCGCGCGGTTCATCGTATAGAGATGGAAATCCGAGATACCACGACGGGCCAGATCCTCGATCTGCTCGGCGGCGACATCGGCCGCGACCTTGGCGCGCTCTTCCGGCTTGTCGTCATAGCCCTCGAAGCGTTCGTCGAGAAACGCCGGGATGACCGTGCCGCAGGCGCCGGCGAAGCGCTTGAGCTGCGTCAGGTTCATGATCGGCATGATGCCGGGAACGACGGGAATGGTGATCCCGGCCGCACGCACCTTTTCCAGGTAGCGCTCGAAATTGTCGTTGTCGAAGAAGAACTGCGTCAGCGCGCGGTTGGCGCCGTTATCGGCCTTGCGCTTCAGCATGTCGATATCGGCGGCGACATCGCGGCTCTCAGGATGCTTTTCCGGATAGGCCGAAACCGAAATCTCGAAATCGCCAAGCTCGCGCAGGCCGGCGACCAGCTCCGAGGCGTTGGCGTATCCACCCGGATGCGGCGAATAGGGCGCGCCGACGCCATCGGGTGTGTCGCCACGCAGCGCCACGAAGTGCTTCACGCCAGCCTTGCGGAAGCTCTCGACGACGCTGTGCGTCTCTTCCTTGGTGGCGCCCACGCAGGTGAGGTGCGAGGCGGTGGCAAGCGGCGTGGAGCTGATGAAGCGCGACACGGTCGCCAGCGTCGGCGCCTTGGTCGTGCCGCCGGCGCCGTAGGTCACCGACACGAAGTCGGGGTTCCAGTCCTGCAACTCGCTGACGGTCTTCCAGAGCTGGCCCTCGGCCTCTTCCGACTTCGGCGGAAAGAACTCGAACGAGATGCCGATCCTGTTGCGCGCGTCCTGGTTCAAAGCCATGTCAGTCTCTCCCGGCAAATGTGGGTGCGGCGTGATCGCTCTCGGCGGAGGCCATCAGGCGCCTGGGGTCGCGCGCGAGCCAGATGGTGACTGTAAGCCCCTGCCCGCTCTCGTGCCCCGGATGAAGATCGACGACCTGCTCGATATCGAGCCCCGCCTTGCGCAGCCAGTCGGTCATCGACTGGTGCGAGAAGCCGAGACGCACATGCGCGTGGTCGTCACGAAGATATTCCAGCGTGTGAGGCGCCAGATCGATGATGACGAGCCGTCCGCCCGGGCGCAGCATGCGCGCCGCTTCCCCAATGGCGATTTCCGGCTGGTCGAAGAAGTGCAAGACCTGATGGATCGTCACCAGGTCGAAATCCTGCGCCTCGAAAGGCAGGTTCAGGATATCGGCATGGCGCACCGAAGCCTTGGTGATGCCTGTCCGGTCGAGATTGGCGCGGGCGACGCTCAGCATGTCGCGGCTAGCATCGACGCCGATCGCACGGCGGTAGAGCCCCGAGAGAAGCTCCAGGATGCGGCCGGTGCCGGTGCCGAGATCGAGCAGCGAATCGATCGGCTGGCTGCCGAGCAGCCGGATAACGGCGGCGTCGACCTCCTCGTCGGCCGCATGCAGGCGGCGAAGCTCGTCCCATTCGGCAGCGTTGCGGCTGAAATAGGCCTGCGCCCGCTCCGAGCGCTGGCGCTTGACGGCATCGAGCCGCTCGCCATCACGCAGGATGACAGGGTCGTTCTCGGAGGCATGCGCCAGAAGATTGCGCACGAAGTTCGCCGCCTTCCCTTCCTGCCGCAGCCGGAAATAGGCCCAGGCGCCCTCCTGGTAGCGATCGATGAGATCGGCTTCGCCAAGCAGCTTGAGATGGCGCGAGATACGCGGTTGGGATTGGCCGAGAATTTCGGTAAGATCGGTCACGGTCACGTCGCCGGCGGCCAGCAGCGC
>NZ_DDHH01000159.1:0-330 GCF_002338015.1 Rhizobium sp. UBA1881 | reverse complement strand
GCCGGCGGCCAGCAGCGCCAGAAGACGTAAGCGCGTCGGCTCACCCGCCGCCCGCAGCACGTCCACCAACGCATCCAAACCTAGCCTGACGGGTTCACCCATATCCGATCCAATCAACATATAAAGATATCTTTATGTGAAATGATTTGGTCGTGCAAGCGGGATTTCGATCGGTTCACGAAATTCCCTGCGCAAATCGCGACATCTCTCCTCACAAAAAAAGCCCCTCTCCACCACCCTCATTGCTGTGCTCGTCACAGCAATCCAGCGCCCCAAGTCCTTGGGGCAAAAGACTCTCCTCACGGCGCCGACGCGCCGTGGCTGGATCCC
>NZ_DDHH01000183.1:0-13547 GCF_002338015.1 Rhizobium sp. UBA1881 | reverse complement strand
CGAAAGTATAATCGATCAGAAAGCGCGGCTGACTGCCGCGCTGTTGACGTTTTTTTTTCTTAAGTCATGCTGTCATTTCAGCATGCAACCTAAGGACATCTCAGCAGCAGATGAATACGCAGACCACGCCATCTCCGCAGTTTTATCTGACGGCCCCGGCTGCCTGCCCTTACCTTGCGCATGAGATGGAACGAAAGGTTTTTACGCATCTCGTCGGGCCGCGCGCCGCCGAGATGAATGACATCCTGACGCAAGGCGGATTTCGCCGCTCTCAGAACATTGCCTACCGCCCGGCCTGTGAGGCTTGCCGTGCCTGTGTCTCGGTCCGCATCCTCGCCGACGAGTTCGAGCCGACCAAGTCGATGAAGCGGGTGCTCGCGACCAATTCCGATATCATTTCGACCGAATTTCCGGCGCAGCCATCGAGCGAGCAATATTCGCTGTTTCGTCGCTACCTCGACTATCGCCACCAGCAGGGCGGCATGTCCGACATGACGGTGCTCGACTATGCGATCATGGTCGAGGACACGCACGTCAACACCAAGATCATCGAGTATCGCCGGCGTGTCGAGGGATCAGGACTGGAGACGCGGCCAAGCGGCGAACTGATCGCGGCGGCTCTGACCGATACAATGAGCGACGGGCTCTCGATGGTCTATTCCTACTTCAATCCCGATCTCGACAAGCGATCGCTCGGCACCTTCATGATCCTCGATCACATCAGACGAACAAAGGCGCTCGGCCTGCCGCATGTCTATCTCGGCTACTGGGTTCAAGGCTCGCGGAAAATGGACTACAAGACCCGCTACCAGCCGCAGGAACACCTGACCGCGCGCGGCTGGGAGCGTTTCGATCCCACATCCCTTCCCGAAGGTAGCCAGCCCTAAATGTCTCTTCCTACCCTTTCCGATCATCGGAAGGGCCTGCTGCTGACAGCGATCGGCGGCCTTGCGCTCTCCATGGACATTCCGCTCGTACGCCTCGCACATGGCGACATGTGGTCGATCGTCGGCATGCGCAGCATCGCCACGGTTGCCGTGACGTTGCTGATCCTGTGTGCGATCCGGTGGATGAAGGGAAGCTGGCCGGCGATGGTGCCCGGTCGAGCGGGCCTCCTCGCCGGATTTCTCTACGGGCTCTCGACCATCACATTCCTGCTTGCGGTGTTTAACACGACCACCGCCAACGTCGTCTTCATCGTCGCCTTCAATCCGATGTTCGGCGCGCTGCTATCCTGGCTGTTCCTGAAAGAGCGCCCATCCGTATCGACGCTCGTGACGATGGCGGTGATGATCCTCGGCGTCGGCCTGATTGTCGGCGACGGTCTCTCCGGCGGCCACAGCTTCGGGGATGCGATGGCGCTCTTGACGGCGCTGGTGCTTGCTAGCGCGATTACCGTCGGGCGCGCATCGCGTCGCGCCATGGGTTTCGTGCCATTGCTTGGCGCCACCTTTCCCGCCGTCCTTGGCCTTGCAAACGCCCTGCCGGCAGGTCTCGTGATCGAGCATCCCGCCTGGATCATCTTCAACGGCGCCGTATTGATGCCCGTGTCGTTCTGGTGCCTTGCCAGCGGGCCGCGCTATCTGTCGGCGCCCGAGGTCGGGATGTTCTACCTGCTCGAGACCATTCTGGCGCCGATCTGGATCTGGCTGATTTTCGCGGAAACGCCGCCGGCCATGACGTTGATCGGCGGCTCTATCCTCGTCACCGCAATTATGGCGCACTCGCTTTGGATGGTTCGGAAACAGCCTGGGACGCAACAAGCTCCGGCAGCTTGACCGTGTGAGCCGCATCGAGCTCGCGCTCCAGCCCGTTCAGCACGTGTGTCCAGCCGCGATGGGTCTGCTCTTCAAAAGCGGACCATTCGGCGCACATTTCATGCGACAGCGTCAGGCGCGTGCCCTCCCCCAGCGGCTCGATTTCGACGCGGATGCGATCGGCATTGTGATCGTGTTCGGCGACCGAGAACGAGAACACCATCAGGCGCGGCCGACGCATTTCGAGAAACACGCCGTAATGAACGGCATCGCCGGTCGGTCGTCTGTCGATGACGAGAAAATGGCCGCCGACGCGCGGCTCGATATCGGCGCGGATGACCCGGCCGTCATCGGTGGCGAAGAGGAAGCGTTTGGCGATTTCGGGATTGAGCCAGGCGTCGTAAACCTCGCAGGGCGAGGCATTGTAGGTGTGGCCGACGGAAAGCGTAATGGTCTTGCAGGCACTCATCAACATTCCTCCGTGATCGGACCTCCATGATCGGACATGCCGCCTTCCACGAAGACGCCACATACGATCATTCCGTCCGCCTTCGGAATGATGTTTGTCCATGTTGTGATTACAGGACAAAACTAGAGGAAATGCCCCGCTCGCCAAGAGCGGGGCGCTGATATATTTCAGCCTGCGAACTTTCCGCTGCGGGGGAAGCCCTTGGGAACGGTGCGACCGGCAGATGCGCGGTCGGCGAGCCACTCGGCAAGCTCTTCCTTGTTCTTGCTGAATGTCCGCCCGGCGCTGTCTTCCCAGACAAGGCCATCCGCGATCGCGAAGCAGCGAACGTCGGAAATACCACCATCCTTGTAGCGCTGCAGGCGAACGCCCTTGCCGCGCGACATTTCCGGAACCTGATCCAGCGGGAAGACGAGAAGCTTGCGGTTTTCGCCGACGACAGCAACGTGGTCACCGGAGACGGGCACGAGCAGCTTGGTTTCGTCGGGCATGGAGACGTTCATGATCTGCTTGCCCTTGCGGGTGTTGGCGACCATGTCGGTCTCAGCGACCACGAAGCCGTTGCCGGCAGTCGAAACGATCATCTGCTTGCGCTGCGGATCGTGGACGAAGGCCGTCAAGACGTCCTGGTCGTTGTCCATGTCGATCATGATGCGCAACGGCTCGCCGTGGCCGCGGCCACCCGGCAGCTTGTCGCCGCCAAGCGTGAAGGCCTTGCCGCCCGTGGTGATGACGAGGATCTTGTCCGTCGTCTGCGCCGGGAATGCGATCCTCAGCGCATCGCCTTCCTTGAAGGTCAGCGTCGCGGTGTCGGAGATGTGACCCTTCAGCGCGCGGATCCAGCCCTTTTCGGAGACGACGACGGTGATCGGTTCCTTCTCGATCATCGCCTGCTGGATCGCCTGCTCGTCGGCATCAGGCGCCTCGGCAAACTGGGTGCGACGGCGGCCGAGTTCGGTCGCCTTGGCGAACTTCTTCTTCACCTCGCCGATTTCCCAGGCAACGGTCTGCCACTGCTTGTCCTCGGAGGCGAGCAGCGCTTCGATCTCGGCCTTTTCCTTGCTCAGCGCGTCGAACTCGGTGCGGATTTCGAATTCTTCCAGCTTGCGCAAGGAGCGCAGGCGCATGTTGAGAATGGCTTCGACCTGGATCTCCGTCAGCGACCAGCGCGCGACCATGACGGGCTTGGGCTCGTCCTCCTCGCGGATGATACGGATCACCTCATCAATATTGAGGTAGGCGATCAGCAGGCCGCCCAGGACTTCCAGGCGACGCTCGATGGCGGCAAGGCGGAAGCGCGAGCGGCGCTGAAGCACATCGCGACGATGGTCCAGCCATTCCTTCAGGACCTCGTTCAGTGCCATGACGCGCGGGATGCGGCCCATGGACAGAACGTTCATGTTCAGCGGGAAACGGCTTTCGAGTTCCGTCAGCTTGAACATGGATTCCATGAGGATCGTCGGGTCGACGGTGCGGTTCTTCGGCACCAGCACGACGCGGACATCTTCGGCCGACTCGTCGCGAATGTCTTCCAGCAGCGGCAGCTTGCGGGCGATCAACAGCTCAGCGATCTTCTCGATCAGGCGCGACTTCTGCACCTGGAACGGAATTTCGGTGATGACGATCTGATAACCGCCGCGGCCGAGATCCTCGGTCTCCCACTTGGCGCGCGTGCGGAAGCCGCCGCGGCCGGTCTTGTAGGCATCGATGATCGTCTGGCGGTCGTCGATGATGATGCCGCCGGTCGGGAAATCGGGGCCCGGAATAAACTGCTCCACCAGCGTCTCGACCGTCGCATCCGGATGCTTGATCAGATGCAGCGCCGCGTCGCAGAGTTCGTGTGCGTTGTGCGACGGGATCGAGGTCGCCATGCCGACGGCGATGCCCGACGAGCCGTTGGCGAGAAGGTTCGGGAAAGCGCCGGGAAGAACCGTCGGCTCCTGGTCTTCCTCGTTATAGGTCAGCCGAAAATCGACGGCGTCTTGGTCGACACCTTCGAGCAATAGCCCGGCGACATCGGTCATGCGGGCTTCGGTGTATCGATAGGCGGCGGCACTGTCGCCATCGATGTTGCCGAAGTTCCCCTGCCCGTCGACGACGGGATAACGCTGCGAGAAATCCTGGGCGAGACGGACCAGCGCATCGTAGACCGACTGGTCACCGTGCGGGTGGAATTTACCGATGACGTCACCGACGATACGGGCGCATTTCTTGAAGGCCGAGTTCGGGCGAATGCCCATCTCGCTCATCGCGTGGATGATGCGCCGATGAACCGGCTTCAGGCCGTCACGAACGTCGGGCAGCGCGCGATGCATGATGGTCGACAGCGCGTAGGCGAGATAACGCTCTTCGAGCGCCGCCTTCAGGTCGATCGGAAGAATGCTGTCATCGTCTCCGCCAGAAGGCGGCAAAATCTCTTGTCCCATACCTTCTGACTAACCGAGATGGTTGATGTGAGCAAGGAATCCGGGCATTGCGGCTGTGGATGAAGTCTCCGAACAGAAAGAAAACAACCGCTAAAACCTTTCTGCCCGAATTTGGACTTTGTTTGCTTATCCCTTCAACATAATTTTAGAAAACACGAAATATAAACCGGCACAAATCCACCGTAGATTATGGCCAACCGCCCACCTGGATCTGAGGAACACCCATGACATTTTACCGGACGACACGGCTCATGCTTTCGGGCGTGGCATTCCTTTCTCTCGCCGGCTCCGCCTTTGCGCTCGATGGCCAGGACCTGCTGAAGAAGATCAATGCCGCCTACACGCTGCAGGGCGGCACGCTCGCAGCCGATGGCGTCGATGTCGACGGCAAGACCGTCACGCTGAAGAACGCCAGCTTCAAGCCGAACAACGGCGGCGCTCTGCCGATCGGCGAAATCACGCTCTCGGGCGTAGAGGAAGATGACGACGGCGGCTACTACATCGAGGAAGCAGCCTTCCCCGACATCAACACCACCAATGACGGCGCGACGCTGACGGTGTCCGAGCTGACGCTTGGCGGCATCTCCATCCCTGCCGATGCCAAGGGCGAAGGCCTCTCCTCCATGCTGCTCTACGAGAGCGCCCACAGCGGTCCGCTGAAGGTCGTCAAGGATGGCGCCGAAGTGTTCTCACTCGGCGGCAGCGATGTGAACCTGACGCTGCGCGAAGATGAGTCCGGCTTCGATTTCGACGGCGCCTTCAAGAGCCTCAAGGCCGACCTCAGCAAGGCGGCCGATCCGCAGAGCAAGGAAGCGATCGAGAAGCTGGCGCTGCAGCAGGTCAATGGCGACATCACCATGAAGGGCGCCTGGGACCTGGCACCGGGCACGATCGACGTGTCCGAGTTCGCCTTCGACTTCAGCAATGTCGGCAAGCTCAACCTGGCCTTCAAGGTCAACGGCTATACGCTCGCCTTCGTGAAGTCGCTGCAGGAAGCCGCCCAGCAGGCGGAAGCCAACCAGAACAAGGACCAGGCGCAGCAGGCCTTCGGCCTTGCCATGCTCGGCCTGTTGCAGCAGCTGTCCTTCGAAAGCGCCCAGATCCGCTTCGACGACGCCTCGATCACCAAGCGCGCGCTTGATTACGCCGGCAGCCAGCAGGGCATGTCGGGCAAGCAGATGGCGGACTCGCTGAAGGCGATGGCGCCGATCATGCTGGCGCAGCTGAACATCCCGGAACTGCAGAACGCCGTATCGGCCGCCGTCAACACCTTCCTCGACGACCCGAAGAGCCTGACGGTCAACGCCGCACCGGAAAAGCCCGTGCCGTTCCCGATGATCATGGGCGCCGCCATGGGTGCACCGAACACGCTGCCGCAGGTGCTCGGCGTGAAGGTTTCGGCGAACGATTGATCGCCTCGACATGAAATCAGGAAGGCCCGGCGCGCATCGCTCGCCGGGCCTTTTTCTATCTTATGCTGTGGCGTTTCAATTCGCTGATCGCGTGATCAGCCGCTGCCAAGAGTTCGTCGGCGCCCGCACCGTCACGTGCCTGGACCGACATTCCCTGAACCATGGCGCCGAGAAAACGGGCAAGCGAGCCGGCGTCGGTGTCGGCGCGCATATCGCCCTCCTCTACCCCACGCTCGATACGCGCCTGGAACGCGCCCAGCGTCTGCAGCCGCAGAGATGAAACGTGAAAGGCGATGTCCTCGTTTTCCGCCGCGCAGTTCAGCACGGCTGTCGAGATCATGCAGCCCTTGGGGTGTTCGGGTGCCGTGAACAGGAATGCGGAGTTCCGCAGGAAACGCGTGAAAGCCGTTACCGTATCGATCTTTTCCTGCAACGGGTTGCCCGGCTCCTGCCGTGGCATGCGGCGGTACTGATCGAGCGTCTCGCGATAGAGATCAGCCTTCGAGCGGAAGGCCGCGTAGAGGCTTTGAGGGGTAATCCCCATGGACGCCGTCAGGTCGGCGATCGATGAGCCATCGTAGCCGTGCTGCCAGAAGACGTCGCGCGCCGCCGCCAGAACGACCTCCCTGTCGAAAGCAGGCGGGCGGCCGCGCTTGCGGGGAGTTTCAGGTTTCGAACTTTCTATATTTTTCACAACGTTCACTCTGGAATTATCTTGCGATCCGTTATATTCAGGAATGGTCATTGTGATTATAGAAGGTTTGATCTCATGAGTCTTCCCCCAGACATCAAGATTGATAACGCGGCGGTATCCTTCGGCGCAGGCGTCGATAAGGCGATCGATGCCGCACTTGACGACAAGCGGCTGGTGGGCGCCGTGGTCCTGATCATGCAAGATGGAAAGCCGGTCTACCGGCGCGCAGCCGGGCTGGCGGACAGGGAGGCCGGACTGGCGATGACCGAGGACACGATCTTCCGCCTTGCCTCGGTCACCAAGCCGATCGTGACGATTGCCGCCATGCGACTGGTCGAACAGGGCCGGATGGGTTTGGACGATCCGATCACACGCTGGCTGCCCGACTTCCGCCCTCGGCTTGCCGATGGTGGGGAAGCGGTCATCCGCCTTCGCCATCTGCTCACCCACACTGCGGGCCTCAGCTACTGCTTCATCGACGAGGATGGTCCCTATACCCGCGCCGGCGTTTCGGACGGCATCGGCGAGCCTGGAATGGCGCTCGCGGAGAACCTGAAGCGCATTGCGAGTGCACCGCTGCGGTTCGCGCCGGGCGAAGGCTGGTGCTACTCTCTGGCGATCGACGTTCTCGGCGGCGTCATCGAGCAGGAAATGGCCATGTCGCTCGACGATGCGGTCGCTGAACTCGTCACCGGCCCGCTCGGGCTTACGGACACTGCGTTTTCGGTGCGCGACCGGAAGCGATTGGCGGCCGCGTACTTCAACGCCTCGCCGGAGCCGGAGCGGATGGGTCAGGAAGCCGTCATTCCAGCGCTGACGGGCTCAGTACGGTTTGCGCCGGACCGGATCTTCGACCCTTCCTCCTATCACTCCGGTGGCGCAGGAATGGCGGGCACGGCGGACGATATACTCCGCATTCTCGAAACCGTCCGCCAGGGCGGAGGCGCGTTGCTATCTGCGGAAACGGTCGCGACCATGATGACCGACCAGGCCAACGGTCTGCGGCAGCAGGTAGAGCCCGGCTCGGGCTTCGGTTTCGGCTGGGCCGTGGTGACCGATCCAGATGCCGCACAGGTTCCGCTGTCTCGCGGCAGCCTGCAATGGGGCGGGGTTTATGGCCACAGCTGGTTCGTGGATCCGACAAGGAAACTGACGGTGGTCGCGCTCACCAATACGACGCTGGAGGGCATGTGGGGCCGGTTCACCGTCGACCTCAAACAGGCGATCTACGCGGCTCTCTGACATTGTCCGAAAACGAAAAAAGACCGACTTGCGCCGGGCTTTTCTTATTCAAGCGATGTTCGCTCAGTCCTTCTTGACCGGCGGCATGACGCGCAGCGACAGTTCCATCAGCTGCTTCGGCGTTGCCGGCGACGGGGCGTTCATCAGGAGGTCCTGCGCCTGCTGGTTCATCGGGAACAGCGTGATTTCGCGCAGGTTCTTGGCGCCGAGCAGCAGCATCACCACACGGTCGATACCGAAGGCGCAGCCGCCATGCGGAGGCGCGCCGTACTGGAAGGCGCGGTACATGCCGCCGAAGCGCTCTTCGACATCCGTCTGGCTGAGGCCGACCAGTTCGAAGGCCTTGACCATGGCTTCCGGCGACTGGTTACGGATCGAGCCCGAGGCGATTTCGAAGCCGTTGCAAACGGCGTCGTACTGGTAGGCCTTGAGCGACAGCGGATCTTGGCTCTGCAGCGCTTCGAGGCCGCCCTGCGGCATCGAGAAGGGGTTGTGGGCGAAGTCGATCTTCTTGTCTTCCTCGCTCCATTCGTAGAACGGGAAGTCGATGATCCAGCACAGTTCGAAACGGTCGCGATCGACCAGGTTCAGGTCTTCGCCCGCCTTGGTGCGCGCTTCGCCCGCGAACTTGTAGAACTTCGCCGGTTCACCGGCGACGAAGAAGGCGGCGTCGCCTGCTTCAAGGCCGAGCTGGACACGGAGCGCTTCGGTGCGTTCTTCGCCGATGTTCTTGGCGAGCGGACCGGAACCGCCGACCTTGCCGTCTTCTTCCTTCCAGAAGATGTAGCCGAGGCCCGGCTGGCCGAGCGACTGCGCCCAGGCGTTCATACGGTCGCAGAATGCGCGGGAACCACCAGTTTTGGCCGGGATCGCCCAGACTTCGACCTTCGGGTTAGACGCGATCATGCCGGCGAAGACCTTGAAGCCGGAGCCTGCGAAGTGCTCGGTGACGGCCTGCATCTCGATCGGGTTACGCAGGTCGGGCTTGTCGGAGCCGTACTTGCGGATCGCGACGTCGTAAGGAATACGCGGCCATTCCTTGGTGACCGGCTTGCCTTCGGCGAACTGCTCGAAGACCGAGGTCATGATCGGGGCCATCGTATCCCAGACGTCTTCCTGGGTGACGAAGCTCATTTCCAGGTCGAGCTGGTAGAATTCGCCCGGCAGGCGGTCGGCGCGCGGGTCTTCATCGCGGAAGCACGGCGCGATCTGGAAGTAGCGGTCGAAACCGGCCACCATCAGGAGCTGCTTGTACTGCTGCGGCGCCTGCGGCAGGGCGAAGAACTGGCCGGGGTGAATACGGCTGGGCACGAGGAAGTCGCGCGCGCCTTCCGGCGAGGACGCCGTAAGGATCGGGGTCGTGTATTCGCCGAAGCCGGCAGACGTCATGCGGTTGCGGATGTCGGAAATGATCTGGCTGCGCTTGACGATGTTCTTGTGCAGCGTCTCGCGGCGCAGATCGAGGAAGCGGTACTTTAGGCGGATGTCCTCGGGATAATCCGGCTCGCCGAAGACCGGCAGCGGCAGTTCCTTGGCTTCAGAGAGGACTTCGATCTCCTGGGCATAGAGTTCGATCTCGCCGGTCGCCATGTTCTTGTTGACGGTGTCTTCCGACCGCGCCTTGACGACGCCGTCGATGCGGATGACCCACTCGCCGCGAACGGTCTCGGCGATCTTGAAGGCGGGGCTATCCGGATCGGCGACGACCTGGGTCATGCCGTAATGGTCGCGAAGGTCGATGAAGAGAACGCCGCCATGGTCACGAACGCGGTGGACCCAGCCGGAAATCCGGACATTGGCGCCGACATCCGACTTGCGGAGGGCTGCACATGTGTGGCTGCGGTAACGATGCATCATCTCAATTTCCAGTATTTGGCTTGAAGACGGCAGCAGGGGCTTCAAAAGCTCTCTCGCGCCGACAAGAAAATCGGGCGGAAAAGCGCATGGACGGCCTGATTTGTCAAGACTTGGCACGGCTCACGCGTGCTTTGCGCCCGGTTTTCGACGCGGCTGCAACCTTATCATATGCCAAGCTCTGCGGCAGTTTGGCTGCACGAGGCATATTGCTGAAGGTCGCGGTCAACTTTAAAGAGGACGTATCATTCTTCTCCGGAGTCCCGCCATGCCCCTCCTCACCCGCCGCAACCTTCTGAAGGCTTCCGCCGTCGCCGGCGCTTACGGGGTAGGCATCGGCATCGCGGGCAAGTTCGGCATGGCGGAAGCGGCACCGGAGCCGCAGGTACTGAAAGCGCTGAAGACGCAGGCGACGTTGACCGACGCCGGCGTGACCAAGAACATCATGACTTGGGATGCTGTGGGGGGTGACGCGCAGGGCGGCGCGGCGATGCCGCCGGTGCTGCGCATGACCAAGGGCAAGCCTTATGCGGCGCGGCTGACCAACACGCTCGACGAACCCACTACCATTCATTGGCATGGCCTGCGCATTCCCAACAAAATGGACGGCGTGCCGTTCATGACGCAGCCGTATGTCTATACCGGCGACAGCTTCGACTACGCGTTCACGCCGCCCGATGCCGGCACCTTCTGGTATCATCCGCACTGCAACACGCTGGCACAGATGGGTCAGGGCATGACCGGCGTGATCGTGGTCGATGATCCGGCCGACCCGACATTCGATTCCGAAGTCGTCCTCAACCTCCGCGACTGGCGCCTTGGCGGCGACGGCCAGTTCATTGCGGCATTCCGGCCGCGCGATGCGGCGAAGACCGGCACTTACGGCACGGTGCGCACCGCGAACTGGCATCAGGAGCCGCAATATGACGCGCCGGCAGGTGGCCTGATCCGCCTGCGCATCGCCGTCACCGACGTAACACGCATCTTCTCGCTGAAGATGGAAAGTGCCGAAGCGACCGTGATCGCGATCGACGGCAATCCCGTGCCGAAGCGCTTCCCGCTCGACCTGTTGCTGATCGGCCCGGGCCAGCGCCTCGATCTTGCCGTTCGCATGCCAGATTCCGAAGGCGCGGTTGCGACGCTGGAGGACATTCGCGGAACGACGCCAAAAACGATCGCCAAGCTGCGTTCGGTCGGCACGTCCCTCAAGCGCAATGTCGGCGACCTCGCGGCACTCGCCGAGAACCCAGTCGCCAAGGCCGATCTCTCCACGGCGGAGAAGATCTCGGTCGTGCTCAGCGCCACCGCCGAGAATGCGCCGGTCGACAGCATCTGCGGCACGCTGGGTTACAGCTTCTGGGCCATCAACAAGGTGCCGTGGCCGGGCGACACGAGCGACCCGACAGCACCGCTTTCGGAACTAAAGCTCGGCAAGAGCTATATCCTGCAGCTGGAGAACGTGACGCCGCATACGCATCCGATCCACCTGCACGGGATGAGCTTCACGGTACTCTCATCGTCCACGCGGGAGGTCATGCCGCTCGTCACCGACACCTATCTGGTGCAGCCGGACGAGAAGGTGCAGCTAGCCTTTGTCGCCGACAATCTCGGCGATTGGCTGTTGCATTGCCACATCATTGAGCATCAGAAGACCGGCATGACGAGTTATGTCAGGGTTGTTTGACCACTCTTTGCCGGTAGCGGTTGACATATTGGGCCGAAAGGAGAAGGAAGGTTCAACTATGTCTATCCTGCGAATGAATTGAGATGATTGAAACAACCGCCGATTTGGAGGCGGCCTGCATCGAGCTGGCCAAGTCAGAATTCATTACTATCGACACCGAGTTTCTGCGAGAGACGACGTTCTGGCCGGAGCTTTGCTTGATCCAGATGGCGAGCCCGACGACGGAAGTGCTTGTCGATCCGCTGGCCAAGGGTCTCGACCTGAAACCCTTCTTCGAGCTGATGGCCAATTCCAGCGTGCTGAAGGTGTTCCACGCCGCGCGCCAGGATATCGAAATCATCTACAACCGTGGCGGCCTCATTCCGCATCCGATCTTCGACACGCAGGTTGCGGCGATGGTCTGCGGCTTTGGCGATTCCGTCTCCTACGACCAGCTGGTCAGCCGGACCAAGGGCGTGCAGATCGACAAGTCCTCGCGCTTCACCGACTGGAGCCGCCGTCCGCTTTCCGAAAAGCAGCTCGACTATGCGCTGGCGGACGTGACGCATCTGCGCGACGTCTACCTCTATCTCAAGGCAGAGCTGGAACGCGAAGGCCGTTCCTTGTGGCTCTCCGAGGAGATGGATGTGCTCGAGGCGAAAGAGACCTACGACATTCATCCCGACGACGCCTGGCAGCGCCTGAAGATGCGCCTGCGCAAGCCGCAGGAGCTTGCCGTGCTGAAATACGTGGCCGCGTGGCGCGAGCGTGAAGCGCGCAGCCGCAACGTGCCGCGTTCGCGCGTCATCAAGGACGACGCGATCTATGAGATCGCCCAGCAGCAGCCGAAGGACGCCGAGGCGCTTGGCCGCCTGCGCACCATCCCGAAGGGCTGGGAACGGTCGTCGGCCGGTGCCGCCGTCGTCGAGGCGGTGAATACGGCCCTTGCGCTCCCCAAGGCCGAGATGCCGCACGCGCCAAGACAGACCCAGGCGCCGGAGGGAGCCGCGGCCGCAGCCGAGCTCCTGAAGGTTCTGTTGAAGCTGATCTCGGAAAAGCACGGCGTCGCGCCCAAGGTGATCGCCAACAGCGAGGATCTGGACAAGATCGCTGCCGAGGGCGAAAACGCCGATGTGGGCGCGCTGCGCGGCTGGCGCCGCGAGCTGTTCGGCGATCCCGCCCTGCAGCTGATCAAGGGCGACGTCGCGTTGCGCTTCGTCGGCAAGAAGGTCGAGACGGTCGCTCTGTAAGTCGCGACGCAAATTTTGCGTCGCCTCGATTCAGGCCATAACTGCGCCCAATCATTCACCTAAATCTTTTTGGGAGGGATATCCAATCCCCTTCCGAAAGGGCTTTCGCGCGCCTACATTGCTTGAGACGCACGCTGGCCAAGGCTGAACGAAAAGACCCTTATGAGAGAAGTATCCCCAGTCCAGAACTGGCTTCTGATCATGCTCGTCATGGCGGGAAGCGGCGTGCTCTACAGCGTCATGTTCTTCCAGGACAGCCGCCCGTTCATCGGCGCAGTGTTCGCGCTGTGCATGGGCATGCCGATCATCGCCTTCGAGCGAAAGGTGATCTTTCGCGAACTGCGCAACCGGGTTGAAGCGCTGCCGACGCTGACGTTCTTCCTCGCCGAGCTTTTCATCTACGAAGTGCTGATGAGCATCGGCTTTGCAGCCGCCGGCCTCTCGCTATGGGGAACGGGCATTGTCATTCCCCATTCCTGGGTCGACATGGTGGTGCTGCCGTTCAACGCTTTTCTTTACGCGCTGGCCGTCTGCTCGCTGATGATCTTCGTTCTCAGAGTTCGCGAGTTGCTGGGCCGTGAGGTGTTCACCAGCATGCTCATCAGCCGCTACCGCAAGCCGGTCAGCGAAGAGCGGGTGTTTCTCTTCATCGATCTGGTCGATTCGACGACCTTCGCGGAGAAGCACGGAGATCTGCGCGCGCAGCAGATGCTGAGCTCGCTATTCGCGACCTTTGCCGAGCCGGTGCGCAAGTACAAGGGAACGATCGTCGACTATGTC
>NZ_DDHH01000101.1:4860-5863 GCF_002338015.1 Rhizobium sp. UBA1881 | reverse complement strand
TTTCCTCCACAGTTGCGTATCTTCGCGATACAACGCGCACATCAGTCGTTAGAGCGCAGAGGCCATCGTGACACAGAAGATAGGCGCAGGCGCGCTCCCCATCGACGAATTTCCAAGCGACAGCCGACAGACGCGTCAGCTCGTGCGCCGGCAGATGATTGCCGAGGCTGTGATGGCGGAAGGACAGATGCGGATCGAGGATCTGACCGATCGCTTCGGCATCAGCCTCATGACCGCGCATCGCGATGTCGACGACCTCGTCAGCCGCGGCCTGTTTCGCAAGACGCGCGGCGTGGTGACGGCAGCCGCCTCCAGCCTGATCGAATCCAGCGACGTCTACCGCTCCGGCCGACAATCGGCGGAAAAGAACATGATCGCAGCGGCCGCCATGCAGTTCGTCGAGCCCGGACAGGCGATCTTCTTCGATGATTCCACCACCGTACTGCCGATGGCAGACCACCTGCCCGCGAAGGTTCCGATCACCGCGATCACCAACTCGCTGACGCTGATCAACGCTTTGAAGGGCATGCAGGACCTGACATTGCTGGCGCTCGGTGGGCAATATTACAACTGGTGCAACGCCTTCGTCGGCCGCACTACCGTCAACGAGATCCACCGTCTGCGCGCCGACGTCGCCTTCATCTCCATGTCGGCGATCACCGACGATCTGGTATTTCACCAGTCGCCTGAAATGGTCGACACGAAACGCGCCATGTTTGACTGCGCCGCCAAGCGCATCCTTCTGGCCGACCACACCAAATTCGAGCGGCGCGCCCTGCATCGCTTCGCAGCCCTTAGCGAATTCGACGTCATCATCGTCGACGACAAGACGCCCTCCGTCCACATCGACCGCATGCGATCACGAGACATCAACGTGATCATCGCGCGAGAGGACAAGGCGCGTCTGCGCCCCCATCAGCCGGAGTAAAGCCTGAATGCCAAGTCTGCTTGGAATAGATAGCGGCCTCACAGTCACCAAGGCCGTGATCTTCGACGTCGACGG
>NZ_DDHH01000101.1:3456-4665 GCF_002338015.1 Rhizobium sp. UBA1881 | reverse complement strand
CGTGATCTTCGACGTCGACGGAACGCCGATCGCCGTTGCCCGCCGCCGCGTGACCCAGTTCATGCCGCATGCGCGCCATGTCGAACGCGACATGAATGAACTCTGGACGCAGACGGCCGATGCCATACGCGAGGCGATCGAACTCAGCGGACGTCCCGCCAGCGACATAGCCGCGATCGCGGCTACCGCGCATGGCGACGGCATCTACCTCACCGATAAGTCCAACGCCCCTCTCGGCCGGGCGCTTTTGTCGCTCGACAGCCGTTCGGTCGATATCGTCGAGACCTGGCTTGCCAGCCCGCTCGCCGACGAGGCGCTGGAACTGACCGGGCAGGTCCCGCATGTCTCGGCACCCTCTGCACTGCTTGCCTGGATCAAGCAGCACGAGCCGGCACGTTACAGGGAGATCGGCCATATCCTGTCGTGCAAGGACTGGCTGCGGTTCTGCCTGAGCGGCGTCATCGGTACCGATCGCACCGAGGCGAGCACCTCCTTCAGCAATGTCCGCACGCAGGACTATGATTTCGATGCCCTTCGATTGTTCGGCGTCGAGGAGATAGCCTCCGCCTTGCCACCGATTTCGCGTTCCGACGAGATCATTGGCTATGTGACCGCTCAAACGGCCGCGCGCACCGGCCTGGCGGTCGGGACACCCGTCGTTGCGGGCCTGCACGATGTCACCGCCTCCGCGCTCGGCTCCGGCGGCTATGCAGACGACGTGGTTGCCGTCATTGCCGGCACCTATTCCATCAACGAGACGCTGTCGTCGCATCCGCGCATGGACCGCCGCTGGTTCTGCCGCAACGCCATCGAGCCCGGCCAGTGGAACAACATGTCGATCTCCCCGGCGTCGACGGCCAACTACGAGTGGTTCCTCGATACGCTCTGCGCCAGCGAACGCCAGAGCGTCGAGGCATCCGGGGGTTCGGTGCACGCACTGCTCGCACCGGAGATCGAGGCAGCCTTCGAGCGTCCTCTGACAGCACTCTTTCACCCCTATCTCTTCGGCTCGCCCTATGGTGCGGCCGCTAGCGCCGGTTTCTTCGGCCTTGGCGGCTGGCACAATCGCGGCGACATGCTGCGCGCCGTGCTGGAGGGCATTGCCTTCAATCACCGCATTCATGTCGACGCCTTGCGTGATGGTTTCACCTTCAGCGAAGCGCGCCTTGCCGGCGGGATCTCGCGCAACAAGCGCGTGGTGCAGATGTT
>NZ_DDHH01000101.1:0-3298 GCF_002338015.1 Rhizobium sp. UBA1881 | reverse complement strand
GCCGACATCCTCGCCATGCCGGCGACCGTGACGGAAACCGACGAAGCGGCCGCATGGGGTGCTGCCCTTTGCGCCGGCGCGGGCGCCGGTCTTTATGCAAGCCCTCGGCACGATCCACGCGACACGGCGGCCATCGCACACCGCTGCTATCCGGATGCTGCGCGAAGTGCTGCCTACCAGGAACGCTACGACCTCTTCCGCGAAATCGCCGATGCCATGGCGCCTATCTGGCCGAAGATCAGCAAGCTTACCGCAGGCAAGCCAACGGCTTGATATATGAACCGCGCCCGCCGGGCTCGGTTTGCAAATGACATTAGCAGGACAATTTCAGATGATCGATATTTCCGCCGCCAATACGCTTCGTTTCCAAAACCTCGGCGCAGTCAAGGACATTGACGTCGTCATTCTCGGCGCGGGTATCAATGGCGCGGGTACATTCCGCGATCTTTGCGTGCAGGGGATCGATTGCCTGATCGTGGACAAGGCGGACTTCGGCTCCGGCACGAGCTCGGCCCCGTCGCGACTGATCCATGGCGGATTGAAATATCTCGAGACCGGCGAGTTTGGGCTGGTCGCGCAATCGACGCTGGAGCGCAATCTGTTGCTGCGCAACGCGCCGCATTGCGTGGAGCCGCTTCCGACCTTCATTCCCGTTTTTTCATGGACACGAGGCATATGGGCGGCGCTCAGGACGTTGACCGGCTCGACCACGGCACCGCGCAGCCGCGGCGCAGTCCTCGTGAAGATCGGGCTGCGGATGTACGATTTCTTCGGCGCCCGCAACCGGGTGATGCCGAACCATCGCTTTCTCCTCAAAAAGAAGGCGCTCAAGGAGATGCCGCATGTCACGCCCGCCATCGTCGCGGGTGGCATCTATTACGACGCCAAAATCAGCCGCCCGGAACGCCTGGTCTACGAACTCGTGACGGACGGCCTGCAGGCCAACGAGCACGCGCTGGCGACCAACTTCACGGCGCTGATCTCGTCGGAAAACGGCGTGCTGACCTTCAAGCGCGCGAATGGTGAGACGTTTTCTGTTCGTCCGAAGTTGGTCATCAACGCCGCCGGACCATGGATCGATCATGCCAACGCCTCGCTCAAAGCGCCAACCAAGCTGATCGGCGGCACCAAAGGTTCGCATATCCTGCTCGACCACCCCGAACTGGTGAAAAGCCTCAATGGCCACATGATCTACTTCGAGGCCGATGACGGCCGCATCTGCCTCGTCTACGACTATCTCGGACTTGCCATGGTCGGCTCGACCGACATTCCGGCGAGCGACCCGGAAAACGTCCGATGTGAGGAGACGGAAATAGAATATTTCATCGAGAGCGTGCGCTCCCTTCTCCCTTCGCTACGCTTCAGCCGCGACCAGGTTGTCTACACCTATAGCGGCATTCGCCCGCTGCCGGCCTCTGATGCCGCCTCGCCGGGCCTTATCAGCCGCGATCACTCCGCGCCGGTGTTGGAAGCAACAGCCGAGCGTCCCTTCGCTGTTGTATCCCTGGTCGGAGGAAAATGGACGACGTTCCGTGGCTTCTCCGAGGAAGTCGCCGATCTCGTGCTCAGTCGGCTGCAGCGCCCACGCCGCCAATCGACGCAGCAGCTGGCAATCGGGGGCGGACGGCAGTTTCCTGGTGACGCCGCTCAGCGCCGGGCCTGGATTGACGGCGCAGTTCAAAAGAGCGGGATTGATATCAAACGCGCCGATACGCTCCTGTCGCGATATGGGACCACGGCGTCCGCGATCCTCGACCACGCTGCAACATCACCCCATCGCGACAGCGAGCGGCTCTCGAATGCCGAACACTACAGTCTGCTCGAGATCGACTGGATCGCCAGAAAAGAGTTCGTGGTTCATCTCTCCGATATCGTCCTTCGCCGGACGACGATCGCGATCGAAGGCGCCTTGACGATGGCTGGCCTGAAGGACATGGCTAAGGTTGCGGCGGCAGCACTTGACTGGGATGTGGCACGCGCAGAAGCGGAAATCGATGACGTCAGGACGACCCTTCGCGATTTCCACGGGCAGGATCTCAAGCGCGTGGATTGATCCAAGGCTTTGCTAGGCGAGACGTGACATCGCCTGCCCGTCAGACTTGTAGTGCTGACCAAACTCCCGCAATAGCCAGGCGGCCGAATGACGGTCGACCGCCTTGTGAAACAGGTAGCCCTGCCCCAGCATGCAGCCGAGCGCCCGCAAATGTTCGGCTTGCATCTCGGTTTCTATTCCTTCGGCGACCACACGGATGCCGAGTTTCTCCGTGATCCCCATTAGGCCTTCGATGATCACCGCGCCTGCATCACCGGGCACGAGCCGATCCACGAAAGATTTGTCAATCTTGATGATGTCCACGGGAACGGTCAAAAGATGAGTCAATGACGCAAAGCCGGTCCCAAAATCGTCGAGCGCAACGCGCAGCCCCCTGGACCGCATGGCCTTGATCTCGTTTGCCACGACATGATCGCCCTGGCCGAGGTAGACGGATTCGGTGACCTCGATGATGACATGCTTCAGCGGGATACCCGCTGCCGCGAACGCGCTGCACAGCCGCTCCTGAAGATGGCCGGCATGGAAATCCGCAGCCGACAGATTGATGCCGACATGCTGGAACGGCAAGCCCATATCGAGCCAGTGACGAACATCGGCTGCAACACGTGACAGCATACGCTCTGTCAACTCAGACGCTACCTGCGCGTCCAGTGTCGCATCATGAAAATTCGCAGCCGACACGACTTCCCCGGCCGCAGTCGTCATCCGGCAAAGCGCCTCGAAACCGACGATCTCGCGGGTGTCCAGGCGTAGGATTGGCTGATAATGAGCATCGATGCGGTCTTGCGCCAGGGCTACACTGACGTCGCGAATGGCACGGAAGCGCCGCGTGAGCGCAGTTCCCAGCCCCGTATGGTAAGGCGTATATTGACCACGGTTGCGTTCCTTGCCGTGATAGAGCGCCACATCCGCATTGTGCCGAACCTGCTCGGGCGTCTCGTCGATCTCGGCGATCGCGCCACCGACGCTGGCGGCGGGAAAGACCACGTGACCATCGCACTGAGCCGGCCTCTTGATCTCCCGCAAGATGTCTTCTGCTTTTGCGGCAAGGTCAGGCTCAGGACCATCATGCAGGATGATGGCGAACTCATCGCCGCCCAATCGGAACGTCGCTTCGCTAGGCATGGTAGCCGCCATGCGGCGCGCGACGACCTGGATGAGTGCATCCCCTGCTCCGTGGCCGAATGTATCGTTGACCAATTTGAGATTGTCGACATCAACAAGCAACATGCCCCAGCTGCGATC
>NZ_DDHH01000142.1:0-12941 GCF_002338015.1 Rhizobium sp. UBA1881 | reverse complement strand
CTTCCTCGGCCTCGTCGCCCACACCGTCTTCGGCTTCGGCCTCTACGCGACGGCTCTTCTGATTCGTTAGAAGCGGCCCGCCATCCTTGCGAAATCGCCGCACCGCGCCCATATGACGCGGTGTCGGCTTACCAGCGCACCGGCTCTCCGGGCGCCGCCGGCTCCACTGCCAGCGCATGCAACCCCGCATCCAGTTCAGGTTTCAGAAGCTCCGTGATCGCCCGGTGACGCGCCAGCCGTGTCATGCCGGCAAACGATGCGGAGACGATCCTGACCCGCATATGGGTCTCGCCTTCCCCTGTAACGTCAGGGTGATGGCCGGCATGCAGATGGCTTTCGTTGATGACATCAAGCCGCTCCGGCGCGAATGCCGCGGTGAGCTTCTCTTCGATGGAGGATTGAACTGTCATGAGCCGATCTTGCTGCCTTGAGAAAAAGGTTCCCACCAAGCCAGCAACATTCCCGTTTGTCAATTCTTGTCCTCACCCATTCTGAGCCCCATAATTAGCGCCGTCATGAGACTTGATTCCAAATATTTCGATCGCATCCGCACCCGCCGCAAACGCGAGCAGGAACCCGAACAGGCTCCCCCGTCCTGTCAGTGGGACGGCTGCGACAAGAAAGGCGTGCATCGCGCTCCCGTCGGACGCAATGCCGAGGGGCAGTTCTTTCTCTTCTGCTTCGAGCACGTCAAAGAGTACAACAAGGGCTACAACTATTTCTCCGGCCTCTCGGACGGCGAGATCGCGCGCTACCAGAAGGAAGCAATCACCGGCCACCGCCCGACCTGGACGGTCGGCGTCAACAAGTCGGCCAAGGATAGCCCCATCCAGTCGGATATCCGCTCCGGCGCCTATACGCGGGTTCGCGATCCCTTCGGCTTCGTCAAGGAAAACAAGAGCAGCGGCCCGCGCTTTCCCGAGCAGCGCAAGCTGAAGAGCCTGGAAGCCAAGGCCTTCGACACGATGAATCTCGCGGCCAACGCCACATCGTCCGAGATCAAGAGCCGCTACAAGGAACTGGTGAAGAAGCACCATCCCGACGCGAACGGCGGCGACCGTGGTTCAGAAGAGCGCTTCCGCGCGGTGATCCAGGCCTATCAATTATTGAAGCAGAACGGTTTTTGTTAATTCCCGTCCTTGCTCTTGGTCTTCAATCGGGTATGGTCCAAATCGGCTGAGGCCGCAGGCAACCGCGGCACCTTTTTCCGCGTTTGTCTCACAGGCGCCTCGGCCACTTCCGGACGCGGCGTTTCTTGTCCGGGACTATCGTCAAGAATGCTCGCAGGCGGTGATTTGATCGCCCCCGAGGTTTCGTTTCAGTCCCGGAGAAGCATCGCCGACGTTCAGACATGAGCGCGTGGGCCACCCGCGACGCCATGATCGCGAAACGAGCTGAGACAGTATGGCAGGGTGTCGGCCACCCGCCTTGGAGACATGATGAGCAAGATTGACCTTGATATCTCGGAACTTCCGGACACCACCGTTTCGGTCAGGGAGGTCTTCGGCATCGATTCCGACATCCGCGTTCCGGCCTACAGCCAGGGCAGCGCCTATGTTCCGGATCTCGATCCCGACTATCTCTTCGATCGCGAAACCACGCTCGCCATCATTGCCGGCTTCGCTCATAACCGACGCGTGATGATCTCCGGCTACCACGGCACCGGCAAGTCCTCGCATATCGAGCAGGTCGCCGCCCGCCTCAACTGGCCATGCGTCCGTATCAACCTCGACAGCCACGTCAGCCGTATCGATCTCGTCGGCAAGGACGCCATCGTCGTCAAGGACGGCCTGCAGGTCACCGAATTCAAGGACGGCATCCTGCCCTGGGCCTACCAGCACAATGTCGCGCTCGTCTTCGACGAATACGACGCCGGCCGCCCGGACGTCATGTTCGTCATCCAGCGCGTTCTGGAATCTTCCGGCCGCCTGACGCTGCTCGACCAGAGCCGCGTTATCCGCCCGCACCCGGCCTTCCGCCTGTTCGCCACCGCCAACACGATCGGCCTCGGCGACACGACCGGCCTCTATCACGGCACGCAGCAGATCAACCAGGCGCAGATGGACCGCTGGTCGATCATCTCGACGCTGAACTACCTGCCGCACGAGCACGAAGTGAATATTGTCGCCGCCAAGGTGAAGAGCTTCGGCAAGGACAAGAACGGCCGCGACACCGTCTCCAAGATGGTCCGCGTCGCCGATCTCACCCGCGCCTCCTTCATGAACGGCGACCTCTCGACCGTCATGAGCCCGCGTACCGTCATCACCTGGGCCGAGAATGCCGAGATCTTCGGTGACCTCGCCTTCGCCTTCCGCGTCACCTTCCTCAACAAGTGCGACGAACTGGAGCGTCCGCTGGTTGCCGAACACTATCAGCGCGCCTTCGGCGTCGAGCTGAAGGAAAGCGCCGCCAACATCGTCCTGGAGGCCTGAGGCTAACGGATCATGGCAGCGCGTGGTGACAATTCGAAAGCAAAGCCCGGTGCACCCGTCGACGTGGAGCCGCTGCGCCGGGCGATAACCGGCAGCGTGCGCGCGATCGCCGGCGACGGCGAGGTCGAAGTGACCTTCGCCAACGAGCGGCCGGGCATGACCGCCGAGCGCATCCGCCTGCCGGAACTGTCCAAGCGCCCGACGATGCACGAGCTTGCGGTCACTCGCGGGCTCGGCGATTCGATGGCGCTGCGTCTCGCCTGCCATGACGAGAAGGTGCACGCGACGATGGCGCCGCAGGGCTCCGACGCCCGCGCCATCTTCGACGCCGTCGAGCAGGCGCGCGTGGAATCGATCGGCGCGCTGCGCATGGAAGGCGTTGCCAGCAATCTGCGCTCGATGACGACGGAGAAATACGCCAAGGCGAACTTCTCCGGCATCGAACGCCAGGAAGACGCACCCGTCGGCGAAGCCGTCGCCATGATGGTGCGCGAAAAGCTGACAGGCGAGAAGCCACCGGAATCGGCCGGCAAGGTGCTCGATCTCTGGCGCTCCTTCATCGAGGACAAGGCCGGCAAGGATCTCGAGAACCTGACCGGCGTCATCAACGACCAGCAGGCCTTCTCCAAGGTCATCCGCAACATGCTCACGGCCATGGAAATGGCCGAGGAGTATGGCGACGACGACAGCGATCCCGATTCTGACGACCAGCAGGACGAGGAAGACAAGCCGAGCGGCGAAGACCAGAACGACGACGATGTCGAGGACGATGCCGGCTCGGATGCCGCCCCCGTCGAGGACAGCGAAGTCGCCGACGAGCAGATGGAGGACGGCGAGACCGAAGGCGCCGAGATCTCCGACGACGACATGCAGGAAGAGGGCGAGGACGACAGCGAGACGCCGGGCGAAACTCGCCGTCCGAACACGCCCTTCGACGATTTCAACGAAAAGGTCGACTACCACGTCTTCACCGAGGAGTTCGACGAGACGATCACCGCCGAGGAACTGTGCGACGCCGCCGAGCTGGAGCGCCTGCGCGCCTTCCTCGACAAGCAGCTCGCCCATCTCCAGGGCGCCGTCGGCCGTCTTGCCAACCGCCTGCAGCGCCGCCTGATGGCGCAGCAGAACCGCTCCTGGGACTTCGACCTCGAAGAGGGCTATCTCGATCCGGCCCGCTTGACCCGCCTGATCATCGACCCCACCCAGGCGCTCTCCTTCAAGAAGGAGCGCGACACGCAGTTCCGCGATACGGTCGTGACGCTGCTGATCGACAATTCCGGCTCCATGCGCGGCCGCCCGATCACGGTTGCCGCCACCTGCGCCGACATTCTCGCCCGCACGCTGGAGCGCTGCGGCGTCAAGGTCGAAATCCTGGGCTTCACCACCAAGGCCTGGAAGGGCGGACAGGCGCGTGAACAGTGGCTCGCCAACGGCAAGCCGCAGACGCCGGGCCGCCTGAACGACCTGCGCCACATCATCTACAAGTCCGCCGACGCCCCATGGCGCCGCTCGCGCACCAATCTCGGCCTGATGATGCGCGAAGGCCTGCTCAAGGAAAACATCGACGGCGAAGCGCTGATGTGGGCGCATGACCGCCTGATCGCGCGGCGCGAGCAGCGCAAGATCCTGATGATGATCTCCGACGGCGCGCCGGTCGACGATTCGACGCTCTCGGTCAATCCGGGCAACTATCTGGAGCGCCACCTGCGCGCGGTCATCGAGCGTATCGAGACCCGCTCTCCGGTCGAACTGCTCGCCATCGGCATCGGCCACGACGTCACGCGCTACTATCGCCGCGCCGTCACCATCGTCGATGCGGACGAGCTCGCAGGCGCCATGACCGAACAGCTGGCCTCGCTCTTCGAGGACCAGGCTTCCCAGCCGCGAGGCGGACGCGCCCGCCGTGCAGGCTGATCGCCCATGAAGCAACTGGCTCCGGCGTTCCGACCTTGTTTCGCTGGAGCCCTCATGCTGGCCACCTCACTTGCAGCCGGCACATCCGCCCTGGCCGAGACGCCGGCGGCGGAAGTGAGAAGCAGCATCATCTCGAACTTCAAGATCGGCTCCGACGAGAAGCGCTTCGGGCCCTTCGAATTCGTGGGCGGCCTGGAAATGGTCTCCCCCAACCGCCTCTTCGGCTCGCTGTCCTCCATCCGTTTTCGCGATGACCAGAAGCATTTCGTCGGCGTCCTCGATACCGGCCACTGGATGACCGGCCGCATCGAGCGCGGCGCGGACGGCAGCCTGAGCGGACTTGCCGATGTCGAGATCACCCCGATGCGCGACCGCGTCGGCAAGATCCTCGAGGGCAAGGCACTGATGGATGCTGAGGGCGTCGCGCTGAAGGACGGCAAGGTGCTGGTCTCATATGAGCAGTTTCACCGCGTCGATCTCTATCCCGATCCCGGTTTCGAGACCTCCCGCGCGCTCGACACGCTGCCCATCCCCTTCGAGAAGAAGCAACTGCGCGCCAATCGCGGCTTCGAGACGATCGCCGTCTCGCCGCCATCGAGCCCGCTCAAGGGCGGCACGCTGATCGTCGCCGAGCGCAGCCTTGACGATGACGGCAACGCCTATGCCGCGATCCTGGACGGACCGCTGAAGGGTAAGCTGGCGCTTGCCCATTACGGCGACTTCGACGCCACCGATGGCGCCTTCCTGCCGAATGGCGATCTCCTGCTGCTGGAGCGCCGCTTCAATCTGGCTGAAGGCATCGGCATGCGCATCCGCCGCATCAAGTCGGCCGATATCAAGCCCGGCAGTGTCATGGATGGCGAGATATTGATCCAGGGCGATTTCGGCTACCAGATCGACAACATGGAAGGCCTCGACACCTTCACCGCCGACGACGGCAGCACCCATGTCATTCTCGTCTCCGACGACAACCACTCGATCCTCCAGCGCAACCTGATGCTGGAATTCAAGCTGGACGAGCGGCAGCCCGGCCCATCGGCCGACACCGCCGCCTCTGATTAGAGGGGCGCGTCAGCCCCCGAAGTAGGCCGGCTGGTCGAGATCGGCGATCAGCCCCTGATGTGTCGGCTTCCAACCGAGCGTCTCCCGCGTCCAGGCGCTGGACGCCCGGTTGTTGATCGACGCGAAATGCGTGAACCAGCCGAAATGCTCGGCCGCCTCTTCCGGCGACTTCGAGACGACAGGCAGGCCCAGCCGCTTGCCGATGACGCCGGCGATCTCGCGAAACGGGATCCCCTCCTCCGCCACGCCATGGTAGCGCGCACTTGGCCGCGCCTTCTCCAGCGCCAGCCGGTAGAGGCTGCCGGTATCGAGACGATGCACCGCCGGCCAATGGTTCATGCCGTCGCCGATATGGGCCGAGGCGCCTTTCTCGCGCGCGAGGCCGATGACGATCGGCACGAAGCCATGGTCGCCATCGCCATGCACGGAGGGCGGCAGGCGAACCACCGAGGCGCTGAGGCCATCAGGCACCATTGACAGCGCGGCCTTCTCCGAGACGCGCGGAATGGCCGGCGACGAGGGTGCTGCCATCTCTTCCGTGGCGACAGCGCCCGGCGCCAGCAGACCCGTCCCCGAGGTCACGACCATATGCCGGCCGGTGCCCGAGAGCACCTTGCCCATCGCCTCGATGGCGCGCCCGTCGATCTCGCAATTCTCCTTGAACTTGGAGAAGTCGTGGATGAAGCCCGTATGGATCACGCCGTCGCAGGCATCAGCCCCCCAGCACAGGCTGTCGAGATCCTCAAGATCGCCGCGATGAACCTCAGCCCCTGCGGCCTTAAGCGACGCGGCCGAAGCATCCGAGCGGGCGAGACCTAGCACCTGATGGCCGGCCTGAATGAGATCCTGAACGACGGCCGAGCCGACAAAGCCGGTGGCACCGGTAACGAAAACGCGCATGGTCATCTCCTTGCTTGCTGCAACGCACCCGCCGATGCAGACGTGTCGAGTGCGGGCGTGTCGAGGACAAGCTAGGACCTTGAGGCGATACGGTCCATGTTGTATTGTCCGGAATATCTTCGCGATCGTCCGGAGTTTTCAATGGACCCTCTCTCAAACGTGCTTTCGCTGCTGAAGCCGCAGAACTATCTCTCCGCCGGCATGGAGGCGGGCGGCAATTGGGCGATCCAGTTTCCGGACCAGCAAGGCGGCATCAAGTGCGGCGCTATCGTGTCGGGCTCCTGCTGGCTCAGCGTCGAGGGTATTGATGATCCGGTCCATCTGCGCCCCGGCGACAGCTTTCTGCTCCCACGCGGCCGGCCGTTCAGGCTCGCCACCGATCTCGCACTTGAGACAATCCCGGCCGCCACGATCTTCCTCGGCCCACGCAAGGATGGCATCGTCTCGCTCAACGATGGCCGCGATTTCTCGATCGTCAGCTGCCGCTTCGGCCTTGCCGGCAGTCACGCCGATATCCTGCTGAAAATGCTGCCGCCGATCGTGCTCCTGCGCGACGAGCAGAGCCAGGCGGCCTTGCGCTTTGCCGTCGAGCAGATGATGCAGGAACTGCGCGCGCCGCAGCCAGGCGGCTTCCTGATCGTCGAGCACCTCGCCCACATGATCCTCGTGCAAGCGCTGCGGCTGCATCTGGCTGATCGCTCGAACAACGGCGTCGGCTGGCTCTTCGCGCTGGCCGACAGGCAGATGAGTGCTGCGATATCGGCGATCCACGACAGCCCGGCCGAACGCTGGACGCTGCAGGCGCTTGCCTCGCGCGCCGGCATGTCGCGCTCCACATTTGCGCAGAAATTCAGGGAAACGGTCGGGACATCGCCGATGGAGTATCTGGCGCAATGGCGCATGCTGCTTGCCGGCAACCGGCTGGAAAACTCCCGCGACCCGATCTCGGTCATCGCGCCGTCGCTCGGCTATGAGTCCGAGGCGGCCTTCAGCACGGCCTTCAAGCGGATCATGGGCTGCTCGCCCCGGCAATATGTCCGCGACCGCCCGAAAATGGCGACGGCGCTTTCATGATGAAGCGCCGCCGTTAGATTTTATCGAGGATCAGCTGGCCGCGCGGGCGCCCTGCATCGGCCTGAGCACGCTCATCAGCGCGCCGTAGGGCAGAAGCATCACGAGACCGACCAGGAGCTTCACCCAGAAATCGCCGATCGCCCAGGAAATCCAGCGCGGCGCCTCGGCGGTGAAAACGCCGAGAACGGGCGACGCCTCGAGCGCGAACGGCTCGTTCGGACCGAGGAAGACGAAGAAGGCGGCGAACGACAGCGAGAAGAAGATCACCGTGTCGAGCATGGAGCCGAGCAGCGAGCCGACCAGCGGCGCACGCCACCAGGCCTGCCGGCGCAGGCGGTTGAACAGCGCGATATCGAGCAACTGACCGGCGAGATAGGCCGTACCGGAAGCGATAGCGATGCGCGGCACCGATGTGAAGAAGGAGAGCGCCACGCCGACGAGGAAGCCGGCAAACACCACCTTGCGCGCCGCCTGCGGCCCGAACTGACGGTTGGTGAGATCGGTGATCAGGAAGGCGACCGGATAGGTGAAGGCACCCCAGGTCAAGAGATCGGCGAGATTGACGCCTGCGAACGTGACGTTCAGCGGGAACTGCACGAGGAAGTTCGACGAGACGACGACGAGCGTCATCAGGGCGACGTAGATAAGGGTATAGCGCGTCTGAAGCATTTTTTTATCCTGGGGTATGCCACCAGTTGGAGGAACAGTCCGGCAAAGCAAAAGGCTTGAACGGGATTATCCGTGCAAGCCTTTTGAAGCCGTATAGCTAAATGTCGGTTGTTGCTTAGGCAGCAACAGCCGTTTCAGCGGTCTTCTTGACGATCTGGCGGCGCAGCAGACGAGCGCGCATCGAAAGTTCGTTTTCGCTTGCCTTGATCAGGAAAGCATCGAGACCACCGCGGTGCTCGACGGTACGCAGAGCAGCAGCCGAAACGCGAAGACGGTAACGCTGGCCGAGCGCGTCGGAGATCAGCGTAACCTGGCACAGGTTCGGGAGGAACCGGCGCTTGGTCTTGTTGTTGGCATGGCTGACATTGTTGCCAACGAGGACTGCCTTGCCGGTCAATTCGCACATGCGGGACATGGGACACCTATTCTTGTTTTTCTCGGCCATCGATTGCCGACCCGCGCAAAGTCGAGCTTGCAATCCATCAGGCCATGATTGGAAAGTTGCGGTTCTATAATCAGACAGACCGTGCGCGTCAAGCCAAACCTTGGCCTTTCCGGCGATTCAGTCCAAAAGCCTCGCAATTCCGTCAAAAAGCTTTTGTTCTCTAAAGGCCACGACAGGCGTATAGACCGTATCTCGCGACCTGACCAGCGCACCGAACAAGGTTCAATTCATGGCTCATTGGGGCAAACGCATTTTCATTTCCGCCTTGGCGGGCCTGATGGCCATTCCGGCAGGCGCCGCCGAGGTCGTGCATCATACCGAATACAAGGTCGCGCTCGGCATCATCACCATCGCCCGCGCCGCCTTCATGACCCGCATCGAGGACGACAAGACCTATCGCGTCTCCGGCGATATCAGCTCCGCCGGCCTCGCCGATCTCGTCACCACCATATCGGCCAAGACCAGCGTTGACGGCCGGCTGCGCGGCAACCGCATGCAGGCGGACCACTATCTGCTCTATTACAAGAGCGGCAAGCGCGCCCGCACCTATGATGTCCGCTACTCCAACGGCAACATCACCTCGACGACAGTGAAGCCGCCACGCCAGCCACCGAAGAACTGGGTCAACGTCCCCGCAAGCGACATGCGCGCCGTGCTCGACCCCATTTCCGGCCTGATCTTCCCCGCCGACACCAATGTCTGCGCGCAGAAACTGCCGATCTATGACGGCGAGATGCGCATGGATCTCGTGCTGTCGCCGAGCGGATCGAAGGATTTTTCCACGCAGGGCTTCACCGGCAAGGCAACCGTCTGCAACGTGCGCTTCGTGCCTCGCTCGGGCTACAAGAAGGGCCGCAGCGACATCGAGTATCTGAGCAAGAGCAGCCGCATGGAAATCTGGTTTGCCAAGGCCGATGCGGCCAACGTCATAGCGCCTGTCTTCGTTCGCATCCCGACCCAGTACGGGCCGGTGACCATCACGGCGGTGAAGTACAGCGCAAGCTGACCGCACGGCCTGGACCGCGTTGGCTGCGACCCACAAATGAAAAGTGCGGCAATCATGCCGCACCCCTGTTTCTAACGCTGATCCTGACGATCCCGGGCTTCGTGAACCCAGCAGGCGTATCGCGCACGCCTGCCTGTTGGTGATTAGGCGGCGCGATACTCGCTGCTTGGGAGACATCTCGCAACCGGCTCGCCGGGCGAGCGCCGCTTAGCGCATCGCGATGACCATCTTGCAGAGCTTGACGAGGCTGCCGTCGAAGCCGCCGCCGCCACCGGCCAGGATATCCTTGCAGCGTACCTTCATCTTCGCCCGGTCACCTGATGACATGTCGTTGAAGGCCTGGAGCTGCCTGCTATTCATGTTGTTGGTGCTGTTGCGCCCGTTGGTTCCGTTGGTGCCATTGGTACCATTGGTCGGGTTGTTCGGGTTCTGCGGATCATCGGTTCCCGGCAGGCCGAGATTGAGGTTCAGCAGCGTGTTGGTGCCGAGAGCCACCTTGGCCTTCGCGCCCAGCAGGCTGGAGCCGCCGACATTGGCGTTGACACCCGTGTTGAGCCCGCGCGATCCGCCGACGCTCGCGGTATTGCTGACGCCGAGGCCGCCACCACTGCCACCACCTATAGAGGTGTTCGTGCCGACACCGCTGGAGCCGCCAACCGACGCCGAGACGCCAAGGCCGCCACTCGAGTTGCTACCGACGTTTGCATTGACGCCACTGGCGCCGCCGACCGATGCGGTTGCAACATTGCCGTTTCCGCCGACATTCGCATTGACGCCATTGGCGCCGCCGAGCGATACGCTCAGCCCATTGCTGGTCCCGATGCTGAGACCATTGCTGCCGCCGACGTCAAAGGCGCTCGCGGGCAGCGGAGCCAGCAAAGCGGCGCAACTTACTGCCAGGACAGCATATTTCGATGCACTATAGTTCATTCCAACCTCCACGAGATGCTGCCGGACCCAATGCCCAGGCAGTCGAAACCAATGAAGGGAAGCGCGCATTCCCGAAGCGGCGGTCTGTAACCGAGAGTGGAAGCCAGCCCGCCTCTACATGAAAACAAGAATATGCGTAAATTCTAACATTTCAATGTGTTTCGCGTATAGGTTTTGTAAGCCTCGCAAGACGGATAACATATTATGAACAGCTAATGGAGAATGTTGGCACAACCGTAGACATATGAAGCCACAAATGGGACGGATTGCAGCAGGATGAGACGGCTAGGTGGAATGAGGCGAAACAGGGGCGTGCGATGTGTACCCGTTCTGGAATATAAGCGACGTTTTATACAATCAATGATACGCATTCCATCATTTACCTCGCGCGCCAAAATGAAACGGCCGGCACCGCCTTTAAGCGATACCGGCCGTCTCGATCATTCTGATATGACGATCAGAATTCTTCCCAGCTATCGGCCACCGGTGCCGCCATGCCGTGGGCTCTTGCCACACGCGAGACCAGATGCAGGGCAGGCGAGCTCTGCGCTGCCCTGGACGGCGGCCTGATGGCGTAGGCCTCGCTGAGCTTGAACTGCGCGATCAGCCCGCGCAGCGTCTCTGCCTCGGCCGCCAGCTTGTGGCTTGCCGCCGTGCTCTCCTCGACCATGGCCGCGTTCTGCTGCGTGGATTGGTCGAGCTGGTTGACCGCCTGATTGATCTCCTTCAGCCCCGTCGCCTGCTCCTTCGAGCCTTCGACGATCGCCACGACATTGACATTGATGTCGTTGACCTGGCTGACGATGGTCTCCAGCGCCTTTCCCGTCTGCCCGACCAGATCGACCCCGTTGCGCACCAGCTCGCTGGACTTGGTGATCAGCGACTTGATCTCCTTGGCCGCACTGGCCGAGCGCTGCGCCAGTTCGCGCACCTCCTGCGCCACGACCGCGAAGCCTTTGCCCGCCTCGCCCGCCCGCGCCGCCTCGACACCGGCGTTCAGCGCGAGAAGATTGGTCTGGAACGCGATGTCGTCGATGACGCCAATGATATTGGTGATCTCGCGCGACGACTGCTCGATCTGGTCCATCGCCGCCACGGCGCTGCGAACGACCTGGCCGGATTGCTCCGCCCCCTTCTTGGTTTGCGACACCAGCTTGCCGGCCTCGTCGGCGCGATGGCTGGAATCGTTGACCGTCGTGGTGATCTCCTCCAGCGCCGCCGCTGTCTCCTCGACGGAGGCCGCCTGCTGCTCCGTGCGCTTCGAGAATGAATCGGCCGTCGAGCCGATCTCGCGCGAACCGGCTGCGATTGCATGCGCGTTCTCGCCGACGGTCTTCATGGTCTCCGAGAGCCGGGCAATCGTCGCGTTGAAGTCATGCCGCAGTTGCTCCATCGACGGCACGAAGGCGGTCTCCACCGTCTTCGTCAGATCGCCCTCGGAAAGCCCGCGCAGCGCCTGCCCAAGCAGGCTGATGGCGCTCATGCGCTGCGTTACGTCAGTGGCGAACTTGACCACCTTGTAAACCCGGCCATTGGCATCGGTGATCGGATTATAGGCCGCCTGGATCCAGATCTCCTTGCCGCCCTTGCCGTAGCGAACGAATTCGTTGGCGATAAACTCACCCGCCGCCAGCCGGCGCCAGAAGTTGGCGTATTCCTCGGTTCGTGCGTAGGAGGGCTCGCAGAACATGCTGTGATGCTTGCCGACGATCTCATTCAGCGAATAGCCGAGACCGTTGCAGAAGTTTTCATTGGCCGTGATGATCTCGCCTGTCGGCTTGAACTCGATGACCGCCTGCGAACGAGAGATCGCATCCAGCTTGCCGGCGTCCTCGACCGCCTTGTTCTTGGCATCCGTGATATCGGACGCGAGCTTCACCACCTTGAACGGCTTGCCGTGTTTGAAAACCGGGTTGTAGGAGGCCTGGATCCAGATCTCACGGCCACCCTTCGCCAGCCGCTTGTAGGCGCCCGCATCATATTCGCCGCGGCCAAGCCGGGCCCAGAAATCGCGATACTCCTGCGATGCCGCCAGCGCCGGCTCGCAGAACATGCTGTGGTGCTTGCCGACAATGTCGGAAAGGCTGTAGCCGAGAGCATTGCAGAAATTCTCGTTCGCCTTCAGCACATTGCCTTTCAGATCGAACTCGATGATTGCTTGCGATTTTGAAATCGCACCGAGGATATATCCCGCATCAGATGCCAGACCGAACATTCCCATCCCCTTGCCTGCGACGCCAGCCATTGGCGTTGCGCGTTGTTAGGAGAGGCATCAGGAACGCGTTCCTCGAAGATTTATGGGGCAAATCCTGACAGCAAGTAACAACTATCTCAGATCGCATCCACCGAAGCTCTCACAACCGATGATCATGCCGCGAGAGTTAACGCCCGGTATACAACCAATATCTAATTTAAGGTCGCAACCCTGCGAAAACTCATAGTGGATTTCTTATATTTCACGGACCTTGATACCGCCCACTGAAAAAGGGCGCCCCGAGGGACGCCCTTT